>QKGU01000034.1 GCA_003250325.1 Paludibacter sp. | reverse complement strand
TCGTTGACATAAATGTCCAGATTTTCTTAGCTCAGCAAACCTAAAAAAGTAAACTTCTTTGTTTTGCTTTCGCTTTTCGAAAATGTTCCCATTACTTATACTACATTTAAAGTTGTTTTCAATTTCTCTCAAAGATCGTTGCTTCTTATTAGACAATTATTAGTTGTCCTATCACTTCACAGTGATTTGTTTTAAAAAGTCTTTTTGTCCCTTCTTCGTTGTTCACTTACAGACAGCTCCCTGTCTAAAAAAGGTTTGTTTCATTTTTGCGCTTCGGCCCGTCATTTTTTCAAAGCCAAATGGGCTGCAAAGATATGTCGTTTTTTTCATTCTCACAACACCTAAACGATTTTTTTCGTTTTTTATCAACCCTGACTTTTCGAATTTTTAAACACCATTGTGTTTTTCAAAAGCGGGTGCAAAGGTAGAACTTTTTGTTTTATCAACCAAATCTTTTTCAAAAAAAATCTGATTTATTTTTCGTGTTCCTCATTGCCAGTCTGTCGTTGTGTGCTTCTCTCTTAAAGCGGGTGCAAAAGTAGTCCCTTTTGTAATACCATCCAAATCTTTTTATGTTATTTTTCTGCTGTAAAACATAACTCGACAACTAAGCATCTGAACGTGAACATTGTGAACAGACAAAATATTTTCAACTTTTTTCTTCAGAGCCTGCTAAAAACACCAAAAGTGGAACTTCAATGGGTATTCTTCAACAAAACTTACAATCCGAAACCGGTAAAAATGTCGTTTCTGAAGGGAAATTTAAGAGAGAATCGGGAAAAATAAAGAAGAATTAGAGTGAAATACTTTCAATCCGAAAGAAAAATTACGGGAGATTTAACTAATCTTACATCGGATCAACATCCAAACTCACCCTTAAAGCTTTAAATTTGGAATCGGCAATTACTTCATCTGCCACCTGACGCAGTATATTTTTAGCCTTTTCATACGAAGCTTCAATTTCAATCTTTAAAAGAATATGTTTGATATATTGATTTTGAATGCGGGAAATAACCGGAATATTCGGACCTAAAACACGATCGCCAAACACTGCACGAAGACCTTTTGCCATTCTAATCGAAGCAGAATTCAACGTTTGAGAGTCGCGATGGCGAAGCACAATTTGTATTATTCTGAAATAAGGCGGGTATCTGAAAAGTTTTCGTTCTTCGGTTTGCACCTTATACAACGAAAAATAGTCATTCCGAATCACCTGCCCGATTACCTGATGTTCGGGCATAGTCGTTTGAAGCACCACTGTTCCCCTTTTATTTTTTCGTCCGGCTCGCCCACTCACCTGCGCCATCAGCTGAAAAGCCCGCTCGTGCGAACGAAAATCTGGAAAGTTCAGCATATTATCAGCATTCAAAATACCGACCAGCGAAACTCGGTCGAAATCCAGACCTTTCGAAACCATTTGTGTCCCGATTAAAATATCGACTTTATATTGCTCAAAATCAGAAATAATTTTTTCGTACGATTTTTTTGAACGGGTCGTATCCAAATCCATTCGGGAAACCCGCGCTTCAGGGAAAACCAACTTAATTTCATCTTCTATTTTTTCCGTTCCAAAACCTTTCGTCGTAAGGCTTCCGGCTGTTTTGCAAGCGGGACAAACTTCCGGAATAGATTCAGTATAACCACAATAATGGCACGTCAGCGTATTAAATGCTTTGTGTACCGTGAGGCTCACATCACAATTTTTGCAATGAGGCACATAAGTGCAAGCCTTACACTCTATATAAGGTGCATAACCCCGTCGGTTTTGGAAAAGAATAACCTGCTCACGATTTTGCAATGCTTTAGCAATTTTCTCGAGCAACGTATCAGAAAAATGGCTTTCCATTTGCTTTTTGCGATAAGCCTCTTTCGTGTCCACCACGATAATTTCCGGCAAAGCAATTTCCTGATGTCTTTCTTTCAGTTCCACCAATCCGAATTTCCCGGTCTGGGCATTAAAATAAGTTTCAATTGCTGGAGTCGCCGTTCCTAGCAGTGTTTTTGCTCCATGCATCGAAGCGAGTACAATTGCTGAGTTTCGCGCATGATAACGCGGAGCCGGATCGTATTGCTTATAACTCGACTCATGCTCTTCGTCCACAATCACCAATCCGAGTTGGCGAAAAGGAAGAAAAATTGACGAACGAACACCGATAATAACATCGTAATCTTTATCGTTCAACACATTATTCCAAATTTCAACACGCTCGGCATCCGAAAACTTGGAATGATAAACTCCGAGACGCTTGCCGAAAACCCGTTTTAATCGTGTAGTAAGTTGAGTTGTCAACGCAATTTCCGGAACGAGATACAACACCTGCTTTCCTTCCGACAACGTTTTATTAATAAGATGTATGTACAACTCGGTCTTTCCACTCGAGGTTACACCGTGCAAAAGAACTACCGGTTTTTCGGTGAATTGCTTTTCTATTTCGCGCAAAGCGGTTTGCTGGAATTCATTCAGAGGATAAACTTCGGAAGTTTGCATTTCGGAAACATCCAAACGTCCGGTTTCTTTGAGATAAGTTTCCAAAACTCCCCGTTCGACCAGCGCATTGATTACGGCAAGCGATGCACCCGACTTTTCCAACAACTCTTTTCGTGAAACTTCTTTTTGCTTCGACGGAATCAAACATTTCGACATATCAATATACATCATCAACACATCCAACTGTTTTTTTGCGCGACTCAGTTCATCGAATATTTTTCGAAGATTATCTTCTCCGATTGCCTTTTGAGCCAGTTTAATGTAAAGTTCCGTTTTAGGACGAAATTTTTCGACAATTTCCTCATTTACCTCAATTGCTCCTTTATCAAGCAATTGTTTCACCACCGGCATTAAGCTGACAATCTCTGTCATTTTACTCAGTTCGGAGATATTTACAGGTTTTCCTTCCGAAAGCGCATCCAAAATCCGTTGCTCTTTGTCCGAAAGAATTGCTTCCGCTTCGAAATCGGGATTTATCTGAACCTGCGTTTCGCTTTCCAGTTTTAATCCCGCCGGAACTGCCGCCTGATAAACATCGCCGGGGAAAGCCTGATAATAGGAACTCACCCAATTCCAGAATTTCAATTGAGGATGACGTAAAACAGGCTGTTCGTCGAGCAAACAAATTATGTCCTTAATCTCATAAACCGTTCCGGGCTTCATCGTATGCACAATGGAAACAATCGCCGTATACATTTTCTTTTTACCGAACTGAACCACCACACGCATACCAACACGCACCGACTCTGCCCATTCTGTAGGAACGGAATAGGTAAACGAAGCACCCAGTGGCAAAGGAAGGATTACGTCGACGTATTTCATGAGAAAATAATTTGTTTCGCAAAGGTAACAAAGAAATGAGAATTGTCAATCGTACCAAACACTCGTATTTTCAACTTTCATCTATTTCCGAATTCGCTTATCTTTGTCGGGAAATACATTTAGTTTGAAATATGCAAATTTATCTCGCTCCGCTTCAAGGACTAACCGACTGGATATTCAGAGAATCGTTCACACAACATATCGCCACGTTCGACAAAACTTTCACTCCATTTGTCCGTGTGCAAAACGGTGATTTTTTTCGTCCAAGCCAATGCAACGACTTGTTACCCGAGCACAATCATTTTCAGAAACCCGTGCCACAATTTCTAGGCAATGATACCGAATCATTTAAACGCTTCGAAAATCTGTGTCTCGAAAATAATTACACCGAAGCTAATATTAATATGGGTTGCCCGTATCCAATGGTGACCGGACGAAAAATGGGTGCAGGAATTTTGTCGTATCCCGAAATCATTTCTGAGCTATTGAAAGGTATTTTTGCAGACACACATTTAAGAATATCTATAAAATGTCGGTTGGGTATGGAAAATCCGACTGAACTCGAACAGTTGATCCCTATATTTAATGATTTTCCATTAAGCGAGATTATTATTCATCCGCGTATCGGCAAACAACAATATAAAGGAAACGTAAATGCTGAGGCTTTTGTAAAATTCGCAGAACAAATTAAACATCCTATTTTTTACAATGGAGATATTTTTACTGCAGAAGATGCCGAAAGAATTCAAAAGTTGACTCCGATTGCAGGCATTATGATCGGACGTGGAGTTTTGCAAAATCCGTTTTTATTGGATGAAATTAGAAACAAAGAAATCAGTGTTGAAGAAAAAAGAACAAAACTTCGCAATTTTCATTTAGGCATTATCGAAAATTGTAAGCAGAAATATTCAGGCGATGGACATTTTATGAAACGATTAGAAGAAATGTGGTCGTATCATGCCGAAAATTTTATAAACGGGAAAAAGGTTTTAAAACAGATCAAGAAATGCAGGACACTTGCGGAGTACGAAGAAATTGTTTTCCGGGCATTGAATGAATTGTGATATTTATAAAACAAAAAAGGTGCACATGCACCCCCTAAAAAACGCGAAAGGTAGTAACGCCTTACTACCAATCTTTGTTAACCTTAAATCTAATACTATGAAAAAATCACACTACAAAGGTAAGGCATTTTTCAATATCATCCAAACAAATTCAAAGAAAAGTGCTATAAAATCATGTTTTATAACATATTTTTAAATTTTATGAAACATTTTTGTAATATAAAGCAGAAAAACGGCCGTTTTTGAGGTGAAAACTATAAAATTCGATCCATTTTTATAATCCCGGAATGCTCATCCCGGTAATTTTACGATACAAATCCAGCGCGTATATATCAGTCATTCCAGAAATATAATCCAAAACCGACATGATTTTGCCATAAACAGTAGAACTGGTCGTTTCATATTGCTCCGGAATACGCATCAACAGTTGTTGCGAATATGCTTTTTCAGGACTTAAAACCGCAGCAACCAAATGTTCGAGCAAAGTCAGAATGATTTTGTAACCGGACAACTCTACATCCAACACTTCCGACGAGCGATAGATTTTAGCAACAGCCGTTTTCGAACAGGTTTTATAAGCTTCAACCGACCTTTCGGGCAATTTCTTTATCAGCGAAGAATCGAAAGTCCCATCAAGAATCGCTTTTTCATGTTTCTCAAATGCTTCCGAACACTGATCTATCAACAATCCGATAACTGATGAACGCAGGTACGCCACTTGTTCGTTTACATCCGTCACCATTTTCAGGGTTTCTAACCGACGAGCTCTTTTGCCGTCATCGAAGAAATTCAGGAACAAACCAATTGTTTCCTCCGAAGTAAGTATCTTGAGTTTGTGCGCATCCTCAATATCCATAATCTGATAGCAAATATCATCCGCCGCTTCCACAAGATAAACCAACGGATAGCGAACGAAACGATCGGGATAAGCAGCTGAGTGCTGAATTCCCAATTCATTTGCAATTCTTTCGAAATCGTTTTTCTCCGATTCGAAGAATCCGAATTTTTGTTTTTTCTCGTCGGAATAAATAGAAGAATATGGATATTTTACAATAGAAGCCAGCGTACTATACGTCAACACAAAACCACCCGGGCGACGACCATTAAACTGATGCGTGAGCAATCGAAAAGCATTGGCATTGCCTTCGAAGCAAACGAGATCTTTCCATTCTTCGTCCGAAAAGCGGTAATTCTCGCGAATCATTTGTCCGTTCCCTTCGGAGAAATAGGTAGCAATCGCTTTTTCACCCGAATGTCCGAACGGTGGATTTCCCAAATCGTGAGCAAGACAAGCCGCAGATACTATCGAGCCGATTTCTTCAAAATAAGGAGTTTCGTTCCGACGGTCTTTTAATCGGTTCGCCACATTTACGCCCAACGAACGTCCGACAGAAGCCACTTCTAAGCTATGAGTCAGTCGGTTATGCACAAATACACTTCCCGGAAGTGGAAAAACCTGTGTTTTATTTTGAAGCCGGCGAAAAGGAGATGAAAAAATCAACCGATCGTAGTCACGTTGAAATTCGCTTCGGTCATCTTCCCGATGAGCATGATATTCTTCTTGTCCGAAACGTTTGGTTGATAATAATTGCTTCCAGTTCATTGATATAAGTTTGTAAAGTTTGTAAAGTTTATAAAGTCACTTTACATTGCACTTTATAAACTTTATGAACTTTATAAAATCCTTTCTAATTAGGCATATTATATTTTTTGAGTTGCGCTCTCAGCTCTTTACTTTTGTTTTCAGTCACCCGATCCATCCAGCGCCAAAAGTTAACTCCATGATTCATTTCCTTCGTGTGGCAAAGCTCATGCAGGATCACATAATCAATCAAATGAATCGGCAACAACATCAGATAAAGCGACAAGTTGATATTTCCACCACGCGAACAACTCCCCCAGCGGCTTTTGCTGGATTGAATTTTTACAGAATCGTAGTCAAATCCATGTTTTTGTGCAAGCAAATCTGTTCTTTCGGGGAGAATTCTTTTGGCTTCTTTACGAAGAAAATAACTGATTCCATTCCAGAAATGTTGTTGCACCTGCTCCGCTTTGCAATCCGTTCCATGAGGAAATTCTATTTTTAAAGTATCATTTTTTAATGCAAAATAGATATTTTTTCGTTCGCTTGCATTGACCTGAACCGTAAACGTAAGCGTCTTTAGTTGTGAGTCTTCATCTATTATTATATTATTTCTTTGCAATCCTTTCTCCAGTTTATTCTGTTTACTGATTATTTTCTGGCGAATAGAATCGATAAACTTTAATGCATCGTGTTCTGAAGCATGAAAGGGGAGCGTCACCTTTAGCCCGGAATGAAGAATGCGCACACGAATATGCTTCGCTCTTTCACTCTGAGCAAATTCTATATTTCCCAATTCCGGATCGGTCAGCATATTGAATAATAAAAGGTTGGATTTGAATTGAAAG
>QKGU01000051.1 GCA_003250325.1 Paludibacter sp. | reverse complement strand
TTTAATCCAACTATAAATGAAACATTTGATTATTGGCGGGGTAGCCGGAGGTGCCACCGCTGCAGCCCGTATTCGTCGTGCTGATGAACATTGCGAAATTATTATGTTCGAAAAAGGGAAGAATATTTCCTATGCAAACTGTGGTCTTCCCTATTATATCGGAGGCGTTATTGATGAGCGCGATAAATTATTTCTACAAACACCACAGTCGTTTGGTCAACGATTTACAGTAGATGTTCGTGTAAAATCGGAAGTAATAAAAGTAGATCCGGAGCGCAAAGAAGTTACGGTGCGTACCTCGAAAAATGAAGTGTACATTGAAAGCTACGATAAACTTTTAATGTCACCGGGAGCATCACCTGTTCGTCCGCCACTTACCGGTATCGAAGCTGAATGTATTTTTACACTGAGAAATGTGGCTGATACCGATAATATAAAAAAATACATCAATACACATAAAATTAATAGTGCGGTTGTCATCGGTGCGGGATTTATTGGGTTGGAAATGGCTGAGAATTTACATCATTTAGGTGCTCAGGTATCTATCGTTGAAATGGCTCCTCAGGTTATGACGCCGATTGATTTCCCTATGGCAGCAATGGTTCATCAGCATTTGAATCAAAAAGAAGTGAACCTGTATTTGGGCGAAACGGTCAGTTCATTCCGCAAAAAAGGAGAATCGGTTGACGTGATTTTCAAAAGTGGAAAAGAACTGGTTGCTGATATTGTAATTTTGTCGATTGGTGTTCGTCCTGAAACCACGCTGGCAAAAGAAGCAGGTTTGAAAATCGGTGAAGCAGGTGGTATTTGGGTGAATGAGTTTATGCAAACATCCGAAAAAGATATTTATGCAGTGGGTGATGCAGTGGAATTTCCACATCCCATTACAGATCAATCGTGGTTGAATTATCTGGCAGTTCCTGCAAACCGTCAGGGACGTATTGTTGCCGATAATATGGTTTTTGGCAACAAATTGAAATACGAAGGTGCCATCGGAACTTCCATTGCAAAGGTTTTTGATCTGACAGTGGCAGCTACAGGTATGAATGAAACACGTTTGAACATTCAGAAAGTTCCGTTTCTGACATCGACAACTCATTCGGGCTCCAATGCAGGATATTATCCCGGAGCAATGCCTATGTCGATAAAAATTAATTTTGCTCCAAAAACAGGACAGTTGCTGGGTGCTCAAATTGTTGGATATACAGGTGTTGATAAGCGTATTGATCAGATTGCTTTGCTGATTAAGCATAATAAAACGATATATGATTTGATTGAGGTGGAACATGCTTATGCGCCTCCATTTGCTTCTGCAAAAGATCCGATTGCTATTGCCGGTTATGTAGCTCAGAACATAATCAGTGGAAAAATGCCTGTAGTGTATTGGCAGGATGTTGTAGCTGCCGATAAAAATGAGGTGTTTTTATTAGATGTTCGTACCGATGATGAATTTTCGTTGGGAAGTATCGAAGGGGCGGTGAATATTCCGTTGGACGATTTGCGTGAAAGATTGTCGGAAATCCCAACTGATAAAACAATTTATGTTTTCTGTGCCATCGGACTTCGCGGTTATCTGGCCTGCAATATCTTGTTGCAAAGAGGTTTTGAGAAATTATACAATGTTTCAGGAGGTTATAAGACTTATCAGGCGGCCACCAGTAAAATTGAAAATGTAAACCATTTGCTGGTATCGGAAAAGCGTAAGAGTGAACTCGATCTGGATATTCAAACTCCTACACCAATAAAAAAACTGATATCAGTG
>QKGU01000254.1 GCA_003250325.1 Paludibacter sp. | reverse complement strand
TTTAATCCAACTATAAATGAAACATTTGATTATTGGCGGGGTAGCCGGAGGTGCCACCGCTGCAGCCCGTATTCGTCGTGCTGATGAACATTGCGAAATTATTATGTTCGAAAAAGGGAAGAATATTTCCTATGCAAACTGTGGCCTTCCCTATTATATCGGAGGGGTTATTGATGAGCGTGATAAATTATTCCTACAAACACCACAGTCGTTTGGTCAGCGATTTACAGTAGATGTTCGTGTAAAATCGGAAGTAATAAAAGTAGATCCGGAACGTAAAGAAGTCACAGTCCGTACTTCGAAAAATGAGGTGTATATTGAAAGTTATGATAAACTTTTAATGTCACCGGGAGCATCACCTGTTCGTCCGCCTCTCACAGGTATCGAAGCTGATTGTATTTTTACACTGAGAAATGTGGCTGATACCGATAATATAAAAAAATACATCAATACACATAAAATTAATAGTGCAGTTGTCATTGGTGCAGGATTTATTGGCTTGGAAATGGCTGAGAATTTACATCATTTAGGCGCTCAGGTATCTATTGTTGAAATGGCTCCTCAGGTCATGACGCCGATTGATTTCCCAATGGCAGCCATGGTTCACCAGCATTTGAATCAAAAAGAAGTAAACCTGTATTTGGGCGAAACGGTCAGTTCATTCCGTAAAAAAGGAGAGTCAGTTGACGTGATTTTCAAAAGTGGAAAAGAACTGGTTGCTGATATCGTGATTCTATCAATTGGTGTTCGTCCGGAAACCACGCTGGCAAAAGAAGCAGGTTTGAAAATTGGTGAAGCAGGTGGTATCTGGGTGAATGAATTTATGCAAACATCCGAAAAAGATATTTATGCGGTGGGTGATGCAGTGGAATTTCCACATCCTATTACAGATCAGTCATGGTTGAATTATCTGGCAGTTCCTGCAAATCGTCAGGGGCGTATTGTTGCCGATAATATGGTTTTCGGTAATAAACTAAAATACGAAGGTGCCATCGGAACTTCCATTGCAAAGGTTTTTGATCTGACAGTGGCAGCTACAGGTATGAACGAAACACGTTTGAATATTCAGAAAGTTCCGTTTCTGACATCAACAACTCATTCAGGATCCAATGCAGGATATTATCCCGGAGCAATGCCTATGTCGATAAAAATTAATTTTGCTCCAAAAACAGGACAGTTGCTGGGTGCGCAAATTGTTGGATATACAGGTGTTGATAAACGTATCGATCAGATTGCATTATTGATTAAGCATAATAAAACCATTTATGATTTGATTGAGGTGGAACATGCTTATGCGCCACCATTTGCTTCTGCAAAAGATCCGATTGCTATTGCAGGTTATGTGGCTCAGAACATAATCAGTGGAAAAATGCCTGTAGTGTACTGGCAGGATGTTGTGGCTTCCGATAAAAATGAGGTGTTTTTATTGGATGTTCGAACTGATGATGAATTTTCGTTGGGAAGTATCGAAGGGGCAGTGAATATTCCATTGGATGATTTGCGTGAAAGATTATCGGAAATTCCGACTGATAAGATAATTTATGTTTTCTGTGCCATCGGACTTCGTGGTTATCTGGCCTGCAATATTTTGTTGCAAAGAGGGTTTGATAAATTATATAATGTTTCAGGAGGTTATAAGACTTATCAGGCGGCCACCAGTAAAATTGAAAATGTAAACCATTTGCTGGTATCGGAAAAGCGTAAGAGTGAACTCGATCTGGATATTCAAACTCCTACACCAATAAAAAAACTGATATCAGTG
>QKGU01000394.1 GCA_003250325.1 Paludibacter sp. | reverse complement strand
AATAACATTTATCTTTCATTTTTCTACGGAGCTAAAATCGGTATTATCGGTTTGAACGGTTCAGGGAAATCTACTTTGCTTAAAATTATTGCCGGCGTCGAAAAATCGTTCGATGGCGAAGTTGTTTTTTCTCCGGGTTATTCAGTAGGATATCTCGAACAGGATCCAAAACTCGATCCGACAAAAACAGTGAAAGAAATAGTGCAGGAAGGAGTTCAGGAAGTAGTGGACATGCTGCAAGAATACGATAAAATAAACGAACAATTTGCCGAGCCGGATGCCGACTTCGACAAATTGATTGCCCGCCAGGGAGAATTGCAGGAACTGCTGGATCATGCCGACGCATGGAATCTCGACAACAAACTCGAAAGAGCGATGGATGCACTACGTTGTCCGCCCGAAGAAGCTTTGATACAAAACCTTTCGGGAGGTGAGCTTCGCCGTGTGGCTTTGTGCCGCTTGTTGTTGCGTCAACCGGACATATTACTTCTCGATGAGCCAACCAACCACCTGGATGCTGAATCGGTAGAATGGTTGGAACATCACCTACAACAATATGCCGGAACAGTAATCGCTATCACGCACGACCGTTACTTCCTCGACAATGTTTCGGGCTGGATACTGGAGCTCGACCGCGGTGAAGGAATTCCATGGAAAGGAAATTATACTTCGTGGCTTGAGCAAAAAACCAACCGCATGGCTATGGAAGAAAAACAAGCCAGCAAACGTCGCAAAACATTGGAACGCGAGTTGGAATGGGTTCGAATGGCTCCCAAAGCTCGTCATGCAAAAGGAAAAGCCCGTTTGGAAGCCTACGACAAGTTGATGAACGAAGATCAGAAAGACAAGGAAGAAAAACTGGAGCTTTTTATTCCTAACGGACCACGTTTAGGAAATAAAGTAGTGGAAGCAATCGGCGTTTCGAAAGCTTTTGGTGAAAAACTGTTGTTTGAAAATCTCAACTTCATGTTACCTCCTAACGGAATTGTAGGGATAATTGGTCCGAATGGTGCCGGAAAAACGACACTATTCCGACTCATGCAAGAGTTAGAAAAAGCAGACAAAGGAACTTTTGAAGTAGGCGAAACCGTAAAAATCGGCTATGTAGATCAGAGTCACGCGGATATTGACCCAAACAAGACTGTTTATCAGGTGATTTCGGGTGGAACGGAGTTTATTCGTGTCGGAGGAAAAGAAATAAATGCACGTGCTTATCTTTCCCGCTTCAACTTCTCGGGAGGCGATCAGGAAAAACTTTGTGGTGTGTTGTCCGGTGGAGAAAGAAACAGATTGCATTTGGCGCTGACACTTAAATCGGAAGCTAATGTATTACTGCTCGATGAGCCAACCAACGATATCGACGTAAACACATTGCGCGCGTTAGAAGAAGGACTCGAAGCCTTTGCCGGTTGCGCGGTAGTGATCAGTCACGACCGTTGGTTCCTCGATCGTATTTGTACTCATATTATCGCATTCGAAGGGAATTCTGAGGTCTTTGTTTTCGAAGGGTCATATTCGGAATACGAAGAAAACAAGAAAATGCGTTTGGGAGATGAAGGTCCAAAACGTATCCGATACAAAAAATTGATCGTTTAATCAGAAATGAAAATAAAAAAGACGAGGCTGTCTCAAAATAAAAATCGAGTCAGCCTTTTTTTTGTACGGTAATTTGGTATATTGAAGAATTTTTATTATCTTTATATCGTTGATATACAATTAAATATATGCGATTTAAAGAATATATTCAGAATAAACAAGAGTTA
>QKGU01000007.1 GCA_003250325.1 Paludibacter sp. | reverse complement strand
ATATACCTGAGAAATAAATATGATATCATTTGCAGAACTTGGAATCGAAATAGAGCCGGATGGCTTTACAGAGGAAAAAATCAGCATTAACGACATTGTCAATATTTCGATAAGTGTCATCGATTTTAGGCGCGATGTAGCAACTAAAAACGGAGAAAGATACGTGGTTAGAATCAGTCATGACAACCGACCCCGGATATTTTTCACGCAGAGTAAGCGGATTATTGCTGCGCTGGAAAATGAGAAAATGAAATTTCCATTTTCCACAACAATAAAAACATACAAGGCAGGCGAAAAGCGAGGGTATATGTTTACGTAATTTTTTAAACTATGAATTGGACACCTGACAAAATACTGCATTACCAAACCGCGTATCAGTTTGCGTACTACGGAAGCCTGCTTGGCTTTTTGCTGATCGTACTTGTATTGGCTCCCGGGAAGGAAGTATTCGACTTGCTGCGAAAAAACCACCAGTTCGAAGTTGACGATTACCTGGCTGGCTGTCTGGGCGCTTGGCACGGCCTAATCCGAACGAAAAACAAATTTTCTATTAACCAATAATCAACGATCAAACCACTATGGACTACCTTTCTACCATTTTAGCCTTTGTTTCCGGAGGCGGTATTAGTACGATTATTTCGCTAAAGTTTGCCCGCAAATCAAACAAGGTTGATTTTGCCGACAAGGCGATTCGCTTTATGGAAGAGCAAAACGACAAAATGATTAAGCGCGTCGAGGCGCTGGAGAAGCGCATCGACGACCTTGAAGAAATTTCATGTTTAAAAATTGATTGCGCCGGAAGGGTGAGAGCGGTATGAAAAAAAATAGTGCGGAAAAGTGCGGAAAAGTGCGCAAAAGTGCGGAAATAGTGCGCCATCAACTTACTGGCACCAGCAAATAAACAAAACAGTCGCACACATGCACGGCCAAAATACCTATCTACCAAACAGTCTATCTGTATCAGTAATGTGCACGTAAATCATCGTTTCGGTTATCTTCGAGTGCCCCAGCAGCTTTTGAAGGCCGGCCACATCGTTTGTTTTCTGTATGTACAATGTGCCAAACGTGTGCCGCCCCGAGTGGTTGGTCACGTCCTTGTAAACCTTCATATCCCGCGCCAATTCTTTTAATTTGATGTTCATTTGCTGTTCGGACAGACAATTGAACACCAGCCCGTCGGTGTTCGCTTCGTCGCGGATCAGCTGCCAGGCGTACCTGGTTAGCGGAACCTTCACCGCTGCCCGTTTGTGGTTTCTGGTTTTCACCGGCCAGTACACCACTCTCCCGTCAATAATATTTTCAAAGGTAAGGCTACGCAGGTCAGACACCCGCAGGCCGGTAATAAAAAATGCCGCAGTACTAACTGATAGCTTTTATCGTAATACCCGGAGTTGTAACGGTCCTGGAATACTTTCAGTTCCTTTTCGCTCAAAAATACACGGTCGGTAGTGGCGCGCGAAAACTTCACAAGGCCGAACGGGTTTTCCTGTATCACCCCTTTCCGTTTCGCAATGTTCAGGTATGCTTTAAATGTCTTTAAATTATTGTGGATCGTGTTCTGGTTATTGCCTAATTTTATTTTCAGGTGCCGGCGAAACTGGTTTATGAATTCAGCATCAATTTCAGCGAAGGATAAAGAATCGCGGAATTCTTTCAGTTTCGATTTGATTGATTCGTGCTGTTTTAAGCTCGAAGCGGCTATTTCGCCGCGCCGTTCTTTTATTGCTTCGTCCATGAAGGCGTAGAAGTCGATCCGCCGCGCAGGGTTCTTCCATTCGCGTTTCAATAGCTCCGGCGTCAGCGTTGCATGTTGCAGCCGGTATCGAACCGCAATGTCATTAATTGTTGCCAGGCTTTTTTCAATAATCAAGTTATTGTCTTTCACCGACTGGCTGGCCCCCTTAATGCGCTGCTTTTTGTGATCAAACAGTTCCGGGTCGCAACTTACCCCTGTTGGAAATTTCAGGCTTTTACCGGCCAGGTGCACCAGCACATATATCGCAGCCGTGCCGTCTTTCTTTTTGTAGCTGTCGTGAATGAAAATTTTTGGCGTCATTTTCTGAATGAATTTTGAATGTTTTTCGATTAAAAATGAAATTTGAATGAGTTTACAACTGCATTTCGACTCTGATAAAACTCCTAAACCCCGCAACTGACGCGCAAAAGAAAAGGGGTTAGCATGTAAACGCTAACCCCTTTGTGATCCCATCGGGACTCGAACCCAAATCGTCAGAACCGGAATCTGATATTCTATCCATTGAACTATGGGACCAAAGCGGATGCAAAAATAGCAAAACATTCCTTCTTTCAATAAAAAAAATTGAAAATAAGACGGAGAATATTCAATGCAACATGTTGATAAATTCGTATTGCGTTCCACGTTTAGAGATCTAAAATAAACTATTTTTGCCTCAGACTTGGAAAAACACTATGACACATACATTTCTGGAAGAAGGAAAAAAGTTTTTTGAAGATTATACTCAAAAACTTTTAAAGACAAAAGATTTTTACATCTCCGAAAACTTACAACTCAAAAAAGAACACTCACTCCGGGTTGCCAACATATCAGCACAATTAGCCCGGAGCATGAAGCTGGACAATTTAGACTGTGAACTTGCTGAACTGATTGGACTACTCCACGACATTGGTCGTTTTGTTCAATTTACCGAACATCAAAGTTTCGACGACACAAAATACGGAGACCATGCTTCACTTAGCGTTTCACTGATCGCTGAACAACTTTTTTTCAAACTTCTCTCCGAAACCGAACAGCAAGCTGTTATCTTCTCAATTGAATCACACAATAAAATTTCGGCTTCGTCAAAAGATAAACAAGGAATGTTGTTTAGCCAGATTTTACGAGATGCAGACAAGTTGGACATATGGGAACTTTGCATCAATTTTTTAAAAAGAGACGGCTCTTTCAGCTTACCGTCCATTTGCTACAATTTGCCACATACTCCAAAAATCAGCGAAACGGTCATCAAAAACCTATCATCCGGGAAATCCATCTCAAAAAATGACCTCTGCACAACAAACGACTTTAAACTAATGCTGATGGGCATGGTGTTCGATCTGAATTTTAAACAAAGTTTTCATCTCCT
>QKGU01000104.1 GCA_003250325.1 Paludibacter sp. | reverse complement strand
GAAAATGTCAATCGGAACTATGGCTTCAATTTCCTCGAAACCGTCAGCCAGGAATACAAAAATTTTCATAGATTACTTTAATTTAAAATTATAAGTTATAGTACCTGATGATATATCTTTTCCTGTCGAAAAGCGGGTGCTTTGCGCTGCTGCTATTGCCGCATTTCTGGTTTGTGTATCAGAAATAGTAGTAGGCGAACCAATAGAAGCGCTTATTACTTTTCCGCTTTGATCCACACGGATATTCACCGTAATTTTACCTTCCACATCTTGATTATAACTCGGAGAAACCAACCGACCACTCAAATTACGTCCGCTCAACGACCATG
The DNA here is from genome assembly GCA_003250325.1 of Paludibacter sp. Classification (GTDB taxonomy): domain Bacteria; phylum Bacteroidota; class Bacteroidia; order Bacteroidales; family Paludibacteraceae; genus Paludibacter. Next base: position 6,513 of record QKGU01000104.1, on the reverse strand, counting down.
AGTTTCCACCCGAAGACCCTTTTCCAACAGGATTTCCCTGCTGAGTATCGCCCGAGGTTGTTCCCTGACCCTGAGAATTATTATTCCCAAAAAGCCCGTTCATTGCGTTAGCATTATCAATGGCTTGTTGCTCTTTTTTCTTTTGTTCTGCCGCTAGTCTTTCCTGTTCCCGTTGACGTGCGAGTGCTTCCTGTTGCTGTTTCTTAAGTTCTTCTTTCCTTTTTTGTTCGGCGATAGCAAGGGAATTATCGGTTTGTGTCATTAGATTTTCTTTCACGGGCGTCACTTTCTGTACCGGTGGCGGTGAAGCCGGGGCAGGCTCGGGTTTGGGCATTGGAGTTTCTGTCATCCCGCTTCCCATATCCGCATTGCCAAAACTTACAGCCAGTCCTTCTTCTTCCGGAGCTTTAAGTCCCGGCAAGTAGATGAACAAGAGTAGTACAGCAAAAATTCCACAAAATAAAATGGAACCTAAAATACCATATTTATTCGATTTCTTCACAATTCTATTTCTGGGTATTTTGAGTTGCAATAACTAGTTTAAGTTTATGTTGATTGGCAATGTCGAGTACTCTCACTACTTCTTTGTAAGCGATTTCCTGATCGGCATGCAATGCAATATATGTGGTAGTATCCTGTGCTAACAGATTTAAAATATAAGATTCAAGTAGCTCAGGAGCAATTGCTTCCGGTTGAGCATTGCCTTTTGCCACAAAATAGTTTCCCTGATCGTCAATAGATACCTTTGCCACCACCGATTTTGTAGATGTTTTTGCCTTACTTTGAGGCAGGTTTATCTTTATATCGTTTGGCGACGACATGGTTGAAGCCATGATAAAAAAGAGAAGTAAAAGAAATATAATATCCGTCATCGACGACATTGCAAATCCGGCTTCTACTTTATTTCGTTTTTTTAATGCCATAATAATTACGATTTGATTTTGAACTCTGAATAAAAAAAATCAACCTGTTAATTTGTGAACTAACAAGCCTGATTATGCAGGTTCGTTCAACAAATCGAGAAATTCCATGGTTCTTGCTTCCAGTTTACGAACAACCGAATCGACACGTGAAACGAGATAGTTGTAAGCAAAATAAGCCATAATACCAACAATAAGACCACCAATTGTAGTCACCATTGCCTGATACATACCGGTCGATAAATCGCTCAACTGAATAGTTCCGCTATTGTTCAACGACATATTGTAGAAAGTGGTCACCATCCCGGTTACAGTTCCTAAGAATCCGAGCATTGGCGCACCACCCGAAATAGAAGCCATAATAACCAATCCTTTTTCGAGATTTGCAATTTCTATGTTACCTACGTTTTCAATTGCCACCAACACGTCACTCATCGGACGTCCCAAACGACTGATACCTTTTTCTACCATGCGTGAAGTTGGTGTATTTGTATCACGACACAACTTCATTGCGGCATCGATTTTTCCGTCGTAGATATAATCTTTTATTCTGTTCATAAACGACTTATCTTCTTCAGAAGCCTGTTTTACTGTAACAAGACGCTCAATGAATAAATAAACGCCGAAAGCGAGCATAAGCGCTAAAACAATCATAATAGGGCCACCATAAGTTGCCATAGTCCATAAACTCATTTTAGTTTCCTCTGGTGCCGGAGCATTAGTAACGGTTTGTGCAAGTTCTCCTGTTGCTTGCAAAAGAAGCATTAAATTCATTTTTAATCGGTTTATTTGTTATGTTTATATTTTCCTTAATTATTTTTGTTGCGTAAAATACAATTCGGATTTGAGATGAAACAATTTTCGTACCGTTTTTAAAGAAACGAAAAATATTTTATCAGATAGCTTAATACAAAAAAGAACAATAATGTTCGGATCTGACAATTAAATTAACTGGTTTTTGTACTGCTTTATTGTGCTTTCCAACCCATAATAAAGAGCATCCGAAATCAACGCATGCCCAATGGAAACTTCATCCAACCAGGGAATCATCTGATGCAGATATTCCAGATTTTCGAGACTCAAATCGTGACCGGCATTCAATCCCAGCCCTAACTCTTTAGCCAATACAGCAGCATCAACAAAAGGAGCCACAGCAGATTCACGATCTGACGGATAATCAGTCGCATAAGGTTCTGTGTAAAGTTCTACTCTATCTGCTCCGGCTTTAGCAGCATATTCCACATTTTTCAGATTTGTATCTACAAAGATGGAAACGCGGATACCTTCCGATTGGAAATCAGCAATTACTGTCTTCAAAAAATCCTGATTATTCACCGTGTCCCAACCTGAATTGGAGGTGATTGCATCAGGCGGATCGGGAACCAGAGTTACCTGATGAGGTTTTACGGCTTTTACTAATTTGATAAATTCGGGAGAAGGATAACCTTCAATATTGAATTCAGTAGAAATTTCAGACTTGAGATCCCACACATCTGAATAGCGGATATGGCGTTCGTCGGGACGTGGATGAACCGTAATACCTTCGGCTCCAAATTTTTCACAATCCAAAGCAACCTGTAGCACATTCGGCACATTCCCTCCACGTGCATTTCTCAAAGTGGCCACTTTGTTTATATTGACACTTAATTTTGTCATCTTCAATCATTCTGAAATCACAACTTCCAAACAAAACATTTGGAAATTTGGGTTTCATTTAGTTCCTTTGCAGGGCAATTCAAAATTAATAAACTATTTTTATGCCACAAAAATAGCTAAAAAATAATTGATTGAGTTATTTGAAATTGTCTTTTTGCAAATTACTTACGAAACTTTTCTTTCCGACAACAACTTACATAATAAAACAGACAACTTATGAGAATTGCGATATTCGGAAATATTTATCGAACGGTCATACTTTCACATATTAAAGTCATTTTCAATTATTTCAACAGCAAAAATGTAACAATACTGATAGACAAAGAATTGTATGATTTTATTCTGGAATACGGTGATTGCAAAATGGAGAATACTGAAATTATCCAGAACGATGATTTTGTGGCCGATTTTGTATTAAGTATAGGTGGCGATGGCACTTTTTTAAACTCAGCAGCAAGAATCGGAAGAAAACAATTCCCTATTTTGGGCATAAATACAGGTAGACTCGGATTTCTTGCAGATGTCTCCAGCGACAATATCCTCCAATCGCTCGAATCGTTAATATCTAAAAGTTTTATTGTTGAAGAGAGAGCTTTAATTCAGGTAGAAATTCTGGACGGAACTGAGCTAAAATATCCGTTTGCGTTAAATGAAGTTGCCGTTCTAAAGCAGGACAGTTCGTCGATGATTAGTATAAATACAAGTATCAATGGCGATATGGTTCACACTTATCAGGCCGACGGATTAATTGTGGCTACACCTACTGGCTCTACCGCTTATTCCATGAGTGTGGGCGGTCCATTAATGTCGCCTCAGACGCAAAATTTCATTCTTTCGCCGGTAGCATCGCATAGTTTGAATGTTCGCCCGCTCATTGTGCCGGATTCCTGGACTATCGATTTGGAAGTGTATAGCCGAAGCCGAAGCTTCCTGCTCGCCCTGGACGGTCGATCGAAAGTGCTTGAACAAAAAACGGTTTTACGGCTGACTAAAGCCGATTTTACCGCAAAACTGATAAAGCCACAAAATCAAACCTTTTTCGACACGCTGAAAAATAAACTCTTGTGGGGCGTAGACAAAAGAAATTAATTGCAGTCTCTTTTCATTCTTCAAATATCAAATTTTACTTATTACAATGAAAATCATCTTCATGGGCACACCGGATTTTGCGGTGGAAAGCCTCAAAATATTAGTCGAAAATAATTATAATGTCGTGGGCGTAATCACCATGCCCGACAAGCCAGCCGGAAGAGGACATAAAATTCAGTTTTCGCCCGTAAAACAATATGCTTTAGAAAAAAACTTGCCTCTTCTGCAACCCGAAAAGTTGAAAGACGAACTTTTCTTACAGCAACTCAGAGATATGAAAGCCGATTTGCAAATCGTGGTGGCTTTTCGCATGTTGCCCGAAGTGGTTTGGAATATGCCAAAATACGGCACATTCAATCTTCACGCTTCTTTACTTCCACAATATCGTGGTGCAGCGCCTATCAATTGGGCCATTATCAATGGCGAAAAAGAAACGGGAGCTACCACCTTTTTTCTCACTCACGAAATTGATACCGGAAAAATTATTTTACAGGAAAAAATTGCTATTTCCGAAACGGACAATGCCGGAACAGTACACGACAAATTGATGATTATGGGTGCGGGATTAGTCAAGAAAACTGTCGATTTGCTGTTGGAAGATAAAATTGAAGGAATTGATCAATCTCAGTTTATCCAAAATGAAACGGAACTAAAATCAGCACCCAAAATATTCAAAGAAACCTGCCAAATTGATTTAAGCTGGAACGTTGAGAAAGTTTTTAATTTCGTCAGAGGCATGTCGCCTTACCCTGCTGCGTGGGTCGAACTATTGTTCCCCGGACAGGAAAACCCAATTCTATTGAAAATTTTCGAAACAGAAAAAGAAATCACATCTCACGAATTACCCGTCGGAACAGTTATCAGCGACGAAAAGAAATACGCTAAAGTAGCGTTAAGCAATGGATTTATTCATTTGAAATCCGTTCAGGTTGCCGGAAAAAAACGGATGGATATTGGTGAACTGCTTAGGGGAATGAGATTTTAATGTGATAATGTGATAATGTGATGATGTGGTAATGTGATGATTTTTAAGTAATCTTGTATCACCTAATTATCACATCACCACATCATCACATTAATAATCATTTCGCCGCAATTGTTTCGATTTCCACCAAAGCACCTAATGGAAGTGATTTCACTGCAAATGCCGAACGTGCAGGACATTCCGTTTGATAATACTTCTTATAAACCTCGTTCATTGCTCCAAAGTCGGCAATATCGGCAATAAATACTGTCGATTTTACCACATCCGAAAATTGATAACCAGCTTCAGTAAGAATAGCGTTTATATTGGCAAAAACCTGTTCGGTTTGCGCTGCAATATCCGTAGCTTCAATTTTTCCTACTGCCGGATTGATCGGAATCTGTCCCGAAATGTAAAGCGTTCCGTTTACTTCGACTGCCTGGCTATACGGTCCAATAGCTGCAGGCGCATTTGGTGTATTGATTATTCTTTTCATGTTTTTCTGAATTTATTTTTACAAAGATATTTATTTCAAACAATAAAAGCCAAGCAATTATAAATTACTTGACTTTACCTGTCGGGATGACAAGATTCGAACCTGCGACCTCTACGTCCCGAACGTAGCACGCTACCAACTGCGCCACATCCCGTCTTAAAAAAACGTTGCAAATTTATAATATTTTTTTCATTTCGATAAAAATCATTGGTATAAAAATGGATAGCATCCTCTTTAAAAATTAGAAAAAAATAATCCTGAAAACAGGAATCAGTGCTTAAAAATGTGAATTTGAGCACTAAAAAGCTCGTATTTAAGTAACAAAATAAGTATCTTTGCAGAAAATAAAAATTACATGCTTTCTACAGAAATAGAGAAATTCATTACGCAAAAAAAATATCCTTCACTTCAGCCTAAAGCTGTTTTCTTTGACATGGATGGTGTTTTGTTCGACTCGATGAAAAATCACGCAGCGGCATGGGTCGAAGCGTTGAATAAGTTGGGACTTCCTTTTACCGAAATTGACGCTTACATGAACGAAGGTCGTACTGGGGCATCAACCATCGACGGTGTTTTCAATAAGATTCATAACCGCAACGCCACAGAAGAGGAGAAACAACAAATCTACAAACTAAAATCTTCGTTGTTCGAGGCTCGTGGAGAAGTGGGCAAAATACCCTTTTCTTTTGAACTGCTGAAAAAGATAAAGGCTGAGAACAAGGAAATTTTTGTTGTTACCGGTTCAGGGCAACCAAGCCTGATCGACAGTTTGGACGAAAATTTTCCGGGAATTTTCAAAAAAGAAAAAATGGTAACGGCATTCGACGTAACGAACGGAAAACCTCATCCTGAACCATATTTGAAAGCTCTGAAAAAATCTGGTCTTCAACCTTGGGAAGTGGTGGTGGTGGAAAATGCTCCTCTTGGCGTGGAATCGGCAACAACTGCCGGGATATTTACTATTGGAGTAAATACCGGACCACTAGATCCAAAGATTTTAAGCGACAGTGGCGCTAATCTGGTTTTGAACAGCATGGAAGAACTGTACGAAAAGTGGGAAAAACTTTTCTGATATTATTTTAGATTGACAAATAACAATAAAACATCGAAATATGCAAGTTATTAAATATCCTGAGCGTGAAAAATGGGCCTCGATACTTGCCCGTCCTGTTTACGACAGCACTTCACTTTTTGACACTGTCCAGAAAGTACTGGATGACGTTCGTAAAAATGGCGACTCTGCCGTAAAAAAATACACCAATCAATTCGACAAAGTCGATCTGGATATTTTAGAAGTCAGCAAAGAAGAAATTGCCGAAGCTGAAAAACTTGTTTCCGTGAATTTGAAGCAAGCCATTGAAATGGCACGTCGCAATATTTGGAAATTC
>QKGU01000285.1 GCA_003250325.1 Paludibacter sp. | reverse complement strand
CTTGCCGAAGCCGACCGTTTAACAAAACTCATTCCCGACAAATTTCCGGAAGATCCGACTACAGGGAAAGCACCAAAAGTCAACATATCGAATTGCGTGAAATTTGTTCCCGAACTTCAAATTGCCCGCAATTCATCAGACACAAACCTTGCCAGCACGCTTCGTTACGCCGAAATGCTGGAAGGAACAGTTCGACAAACCGGCGTTCATGCCTGTGGCGTTATTATTGGAGCAGATGATTTGACTAATCTGGTTCCGCTAAGCACGGCAACAGACAAAGAAACCAGCGAAGAAATGCTGGTTACACAATACGAAGGTTCTGTAATTGAAGAGATTGGATTGATTAAAATGGACTTTCTGGGACTAAAAACCCTGTCCATTATAAAAGAAGCTCTCTCAAACATAAAAAAATCGAAAGGAATTGATCTCGATATCGACACAATTCCGATTGATGATAAAAAAACATACGAACTCTTCAGCAAGGGACTAACGGTCGGCACTTTCCAGTTTGAGTCGGCCGGAATGCAAAAACACCTAATCAACCTTCAACCTACGCAGTTCGAAGATTTGATCGCGATGAATGCCTTGTATCGTCCAGGTCCAATGCAATATATTCCTCAATTCATTAATCGTAAACACGGTCGCGAAAAAATCGAATATCCATTCCCCGAAATGGAAAAACGTTTGCAGGACACCTACGGAATTACCGTATATCAGGAACAGGTCATGCTTCTGAGTCGCGATTTAGCCGGTTTCACACGTGGTCAATCCGATGAGTTGCGTAAAGCAATGGGTAAAAAGCTTATCGATAAGATGGAAGCTTTGAAAGTGAAGTTCATGGATGGCTGTCAGAAAAACGGATTCGGACCGAAAGAAAAACTGGAACAGATCTGGAGCGACTGGGCGGAATTTGCAAAATATGCATTCAATAAATCGCATGCCACCTGTTACTCGTGGATTGCTTATCAGACTGCTTACCTGAAAGCGCATTATCCGGCAGAGTTTATGGCTGCCAACTTAACGCGCAATAAAGATGACATCACCGAGGTTGGAAAATTCATGGACGAGTGCAAAAACCTTGGCATGAATGTTCTTGGACCCGATGTAAACGAAAGTGATTTGACATTTACCGTAAACAAAGATGGAAATATCCGCTTTGGTCTGGGAGGTGTGAAAGGTGTTGGCGAAGGCGCGGTGTTGGCTATTGTGGAAGAACGAAATAAAAACGGAAAATACAAAAGTGTTTTTGATTTTGTAGAGCGCGTAAATCTCACTGCCTGCAACAAGCGAGCAATCGAAAGTCTTGCTCTGTCAGGTGCGTTCGATGAATTTACCGACGTAAAACGCGAACAGTTTTTTGTAGAGAACAGCAAAAGCGAATTGGTATTGGAAACAATCTTGCGTTACGGCAACAAATACCAATCGGATATGTCAATGAGCCAAAACTCGTTGTTCGGAGGATTTGATTCTGTTGAAATTTCGAAGCCGGAAGTTCCATATGCTCCCGAATGGTCACCGTTGGAAAGGCTAAATAAAGAACGCGACCTGATTGGAATGTATCTTTCAGCTCATCCATTAGATGAATACGAGTTCGAGATCAACCATATTTGCAATACAACCACTGTGGATTTGAAAGATCTGCCTAATCTTCAGGGAAAACCGTTGAAAATTGGTGGTATGGTTACTGGATTCCGCCACGGAACATCAAAAGCAGGAAATCCGTATGGCATTTTCACACTAGAAGATTATGCCGGAGCATTCGAATTTGCCTTGTTTGGAAAAAACTATATCGAGTTCAGTAAATTTATGATCAAAGATTTATATCTTTACATCAACGCAATTGTTCAGGAAAGAGGGGTTGATTATAAATATTCCAAGCCTTCTGATCCGAATGTTCCAAAAGAACTTGAACTCAAGATACAGAAAATAGAAGTTTTCTCGGACATTAAAGATAAGTTGGTAAATACGTTGACCCTGAATATTCCTATCCAACAACTTTCGTCCGATTTTGCCGTGGAGCTATCCGAAACACTATTAAAAAACAGAGGAAGCGTAAATTTGTACATTCAGGTACTGGACGAAAATTCTCCCAACAAGGTGATGTTATTTTCTCGTCAGCACAGAATACAGGTAAACAACGATGTTTATCATTTGCTGAAACATGCGAAAAGTCAGGAAATATTGGATTTTCAGGTACATTAAACTAATTTTTAGATATAGATTTTATTAATAGGGATATAAAACAAAAAATATAAACCATATCAGCCTTTGGCTGTTTTATGTGGACTTACTGGAAACAATTTAAAACTTTAATATTATGGCTTTAGAATTTACTGATGCAAACATCAAAGAATTTATCAACAGTGGCAAACCGGTAGTTATTGACTTTTGGGCAGAATGGTGTGGACCATGCCGCATGGTAGGACCAGCTGTTGAAGAATTGGCAAAAGAGTACGATGGGAAAGTAATTATAGGAAAAATGGATGTGGACGAAAATGTAGACACTCCAAACGAATTCGGAGTAAGAAATATTCCAACTATCTTATTCTTTAAAGATGGCCAATTGGTGGACAAACAAATTGGTGCTACTCAGAAATCGGTTTTAGCAAACAAAGTAGAAGCTTTACTATAGAATTTGAGCTACAAGTTACGAGGAGACTAAAAAACAGCCTTTTCTCTGTTGCTTGTTGTCTTTCGACCTTTGACCTTCAACTTTTAACTTGTAGCTTGTAACTGCTTAAAGTTTGAGATAATAATCTTTAGCAAGCAAAGTGAATTCCGGAGAATAATGATGCCTTTCGTTGGATTCTATGGTCAGTTCCGATTCAATTGTAGAGCAGGGAATAAGACTGAATTCTAACAATAATCTTTTGGGATTGGCATTAGGTTTTGGATAAACTACTACTTTTTTACGGCAATACAAATTGATATTGTTAGCAAAATCAACACATTGCAGACCTTCATTTACAGGCAGAATCAGACAGATTCTGCCTGTTTCCTTTAAAAGCTGTTTTGCTGTACTCAACAAACTTTCATGAGAAAGCGTATCGGTATGGCGGGCAGTTGCTCTTGTTTCGTCTGGTGCTTTTAGCGAATTGACAAAATATGGAGGATTGGAAACAATCAGATCGTATTTCGTAGTACAGGTTTCCAAAAATTGCTGGAGCGAATTCTCATAAAGCAGAATTCTTCCGTCCCAGAGAGAATTTGCACAGTTTTCTTTTGCTTGAATAATTGCATTCGTATCGATGTCGATTGCATCAATCTGTGCGTTGGATCTTTGTGCCAGCATTAGCGCTATTAATCCCGAACCCGTTCCAACATCCAAAATTGTGCTGGCTTGTTCTACCGAACTCCACGCTCCTAACAAAACACCATCAATCCCCACTTTCATCGCGCATTTGCCGTGAAAAACCGTGAATTGTTTGAAACTGAAGTATGGATTTGGCATAAAAGTACTTTATCTTCTTCCTGAACTTGTTGAAGTTTCTGTCCTTCTCGATCCGCTGGTTGGTGTACTTTGACGTGACGATGGTTCTACTTGCCGAGAAGGAGTTGGTTCAGTTCTGCGTGGAGCATAATAGGATTCATTCGACGACCGACCTGACGACTGATTATTATTGTAATTCGGAACTCTCGAAGGTGTTGTGCTTTTTCTCACTATTTGATTATCGCTTGAACGAGTGGACTCTCTGGTTGAAGGACGATAATTATTTCTCAGAATATTGTCGGTAGCAGGCGTTCTTTGAATCGGAGTTGAGCGATATTCCGATGATCTGACACCCGATGCACCTGATGGCAAGCTTCGATTAGTCGCAGGTGAATCGTAACCGCTTCTTTCGTACCGTTTCGATTGAAGTCTCATATTCTGCTCATCATTCAAAACGCGTTGGATATCCGCATTTTTATTCTTCATACGCTCCATCGCCTCGCTTCTCGTATTGGATATCTGCCGTTCACGGGCGTACTTCAGATTTATTTCGTACACCTGTTTAGCTTGTTCCTGCGACAGATTCAATTCCTGTTGTAATTTTTCTGTTTGCTTGGCCGCTTCCTGCTCCGGTGTGCGCTGAGGCGCAATGGAACTATCCTGCCCAAAATCAGACACGATTGAGCATAACATAAGAAACACAAACAGAATAATTTTCATCAGTTTCATAAAACACCTTGATTAATGCAACTGAAAACACAACAATGATTATGCCACAAAGAGTTAAAGCAACCGTTTTTTATCTTTAATTTTCTGTACTTTACAAAGAAAGTATTATTTATTGAAATCCCTCAACTTGATGTTTGTCAGCACTTTCTTGGTATGAAGCGGAAAATCGCTATTCATCATCCAGCCGTAATATCCGATATCGTTTTTGAGTACATCGGTTACTTTCTGTCCTTTGTATTTTCCAAAGTTAATCACTTCCTCGCCTTTGTCGTTGTACACCAATCTGCCAGCAAAGTCGACATTATTTGTTTGTGAAGTAAATTTCGACAAGTATTCCACATCGTTTTTCAACTCAGGATATCTGTCGAGCTGGGCTTTTAGCACTTCATAAGTCGCCAATGTATCGGCTTCTGCGCCGTGAGCACCTACAAGTTCTTTTTCGCAATAAAATTTGTAGGCAGCCGCCAATGTCCGGGCTTCCATTTTGTGGAAAATAACCTGAACATCCACAAATTTTCGTTTCATTAAATCAATATCCACATCGGCACGAAGCAGCTCTTCAGCCAAAAGAGGAATATCGAATCGGTTTGAATTATAACCGGCTAAATCGCAGCCTTCAATGTCTCGTACAATTTCTTTAGCCACCGCTTTGAAAGTTGGACAGTGGGCAACATCTTCATCGGTAATACCATGAATATCCGAAGCACCTTTAGGAATTGGCATTTCCGGATTAATACGAATGGTTTTAGTTTCTTCCCTACCATTTGGCGATACTTTATGATAAGAAATCTCTACAATACGGTCTGAAACAATATTAGTTCCGGTTGTTTCAAGATCGAAAAACACGATTGGATTTTTAAGATTTAGTTTCACTTGATTCTATTTATAATTCTATAAAGCTATTTTTTTTCTTTCTCTTTAATTTTTATTTTATTAATGGCACGTTGAGAAATTTCAAAACCCCATCTCTGCCCAACTTGCATTGATTCCTGTGTAAGAGCCGGCATAATTGAAATTAGTTTTTTACCAGTGGTTGAATTATAAAAAATTATCAGATTATCTAAATCTTCTTCAGAATAATACTTATCATAAAGTGGAATTAGAAGATCTACCAATTCATCAGCATTTATCTCACTCATAAATTCTTCCCAAAATGTTGCATCAGCTAATGTTGAAGTCTTCATTAATGAGGGCTTTAATTGATTAATGATTTGCACTCCAAGTTTTGCCGAACCAGTAAGTTCTAGAAACTTTCTAATTTTTTTCTCCTTAACAGTCATTTCTGCTGAAACAGAAAATGAAACTAAAGTAATTATTAATAAGATAGTTAGTTTTCTCATAGCAATTTCATATTATTTTTTAGAAAAACAAATGCAGAAAAAACAATCATGTTGATCAGATTATTTTTCTGCATTCAAATGTTTTTGGTTCTCTTTTTTTAATCGTTGAGCAACATTGGCATCAACAGCATTAGGATTTCCTCATTTTCTTCGTTTTCGAAAGGAAGAATCAATCCTGCGCGCGATGCATCCGACATTTCCATTACGATATCCGAAGCGTTGATATTTCCCAAAATCTCAATCAGGAAAGAAGATTTAAAACCAATTTTAATCGGATCTCCTTCAAATTGACAGCTGATTGTTTCTTCCGCCGAAATAGAGAAATCAATATCCTGAGCAGAAATGTGAATCTGATTATTATTGAATGCAAGTTTCACCAAATTGCTGGCCTGATTCGCAAACACAGACACACGTTTCAACGCATTTAGCAAGGTAACTCTGTCGATAATGATTTTATAAGGATTCGCTTTGGGGATAACGCCGTTGTAATTAGGGAAACGGCCTTCTACCTGACGACAAATCATGGTGTAATTTGCCAGTTTGAAATGAGCATTTTTGTTGTCGAAACTGATTTCCACTTCGCCACTTTCTTTCGGCAGAATATTCTTCAACATATTCGCCGGTTTTTTCGGCAATATAAAGTTTACAGTTTCTTCACCTTCGACAGAAGCCGAAGTATATGTTGTTTTATAACGTACCAGTTTGTGAGCATCAGTGGCTACTAATGTCAGATTTTCAGCTGTAATATCGAAATAAATTCCGTTCATCACCGGACGCAATTCGTCGTCGGCTGTACAGAATAAGGTTTTCGATATTCCCGAAGACAATGTAGAAACAGGCAAACTTAATGTCTTTACCTCATCGCCCAATTGCGGAAGTTTTGGATATTCATCACCGTTTTGACCAATGAAATTATACGAACCGTTAGCCGAAGTAATCACCATCGCAAGATTGGAGTCATTGATATTGAAATTCAACGGTTGATCCGAAAACTCACGCAATGTATCGAGCAACAATCGGGAAGCTACTGCCACTTTTCCGTTTCCTTCCGCCGTTTCCAGCTCCATTGACGTAATCAGCGTAGTTTCAATATCCGAAGCCGTCATGGTTAACGTGTTGCCTTCGAGTTGGAACAGAAAATTATCCAGAATCGGGAGTGAGTTCTTGTTGTTTATTACACGGCTGATGGCTTGCAAATGGCTCAATAAGTCGGTGCTTGAAACAATGAATTTCATATAGTTCGTATTTTATAAGTTACTTTTTAGAAATAATTTAGCAAATGTAATGAATATTTTAAAGACTAGAAAATTCTTAGATAGTTTTTCAATAAAAAGTAATGATAGAAA
>QKGU01000370.1 GCA_003250325.1 Paludibacter sp. | reverse complement strand
TACAGGGAAGTGTTGGCGCATTTCCCTGTTGCTTTGTCAGGCTATTTTCTCATTGGCAAATCATTTTTATAGGTTAATGTTCCGTTTTATTATCGTTTTTTCAATATTATTTTTTGCTTTGTGTAGCTTCCGTCGGGCAACTTTGTCCTCGGGAGGGTTTTATAGCTTATTGGGGTTGCAATAGTCATCAAATCAAGAATTTGAAGCAACGGATCATCATCAAAAGTGACGGTATAGTTATAATCTCTTATTTCGCCTTTCACTTCAAAATCAACATTAAACATTCGGCTCAACCGCTCGGTAACCTCAAGTATGGGCGTATCTTCAAAAATCAGCTTGCCTTTGGTCCAAGAGATGTACTTTTCTGTGTTTCCAACGATACTCGAAACCGAGCCGGTATGTTTGTTTACATCGATGTGTTGCCCGGGAACCATCGCTCCAATCTTTACAATTCCTCCATTATGATTAACCTGTTCCAAAATTACTTTTCCGGTGATGAGAGTTGTTTCAACAATATCATTATCAGGATAGGCAAGTACATTAAAACTGGTGCCAACTGCTTTTACATTCAGGTTTCCAGCCTTAACAATAAATGGTTTTTCAGGATTATGGGCTACCTGGAAGAAACCTTCGCCATAAAGGGTGATCTCTCTTGTGTTACCGGAAAAAAACTGTGGATACCTGATTTTGCTCCCGTAATTTAACTGGACGACCGAACCGTCAGATAAACTTACGATGGTTTTCGCACCGGTTGGTGCCATTACCTCAAGGGTGTCTGACAGCAGGTTAGCATATCTTGCCGATTCAATTTTCTTTTCTGAAAGCGTGTAAAATAAGAAGGTAAGTGCCGGGATTAACAAAATGGCGGCAGCCTTTGTAAGCCAATTGACTGCAACCTTCAGCCTGAACGAATGACTGAGGGCTTTGTTATTCTTCAAATTTCCGGCCTCTATCCTTTCACTAATTTTATCAAAAATCGCAATAAAATCGTCATCCTCAACATCATATTGATCTGCCCATGAGTTCCATATGTCAAACCCCCAGCTTTTGTGCTCTTCATATCGTTCATCATCATTCAGCCAGCTAAACACTTTTTGGAGTTCAGCGTCTGTGCATTGATTATTGAAATATTTTATGAGTAATTCCCTTCTCATTTCGCTCAAGTTATAAATCACACATTAAAAAAAAAGCAAGTTTAGCTATCCATTAAAAATAGCCTTCTATTTTTAATGGTTTCGAATGTTATACGCTTAACCTGAATCGAGGGAGTATAAAAAAACAGATTTTTTCTCAGGAAAGGAAAAGAAAGATGAATAATAAATTCACTATCAAATCATTACCGATTTGAGACCTCAAGAAAGCCAGTGTATTGGTCATATGCTTTTTTACTGTGTTAACCGAAATATCCAGCTTTTTTGCTATTTCATCGTGCGACAAGCCTTCTTCCCTGCTTAGCTTAAATATTTCTCTCTGGCGGGCAGTAAGCTGTTCCAGCAATGATTGGAGCCTTGCGTTTAGTTCCTTAAAATGAATTTCATTGATTAAGTCAGGTGAGTTATCAATATGCTGCAACGACTTAATGTAATCTATGTACTTTGTTTCAGTCGCTTTTTTGCGCAACATACTAATAGTCGTATTGTAGGCCATGGTGAACAAGAAAGATTCAAAGGAAGAAAAAGCGTCAATTTTACCGCGCGATTCCCATATCTTCACAAAAACCTCCTGCACAATCTCTTCTGCATCTTCTTTTTGCTTTATGAACTTAAT
>QKGU01000241.1 GCA_003250325.1 Paludibacter sp. | reverse complement strand
ACTTCAAAAGGATGATGAATAAATGGAAATCATCTTTTTGGCTCGAATTTAAAATACAAATTGTTGACTTGATAAAAGCTATGTTTTACCAAATCAACAATAATATAATACGAAAATGGGCTTTTTAAGGCTCGACTAAGTAAGCTCAATATAAACATGTATTGAACTTACCTAAATATAACGTGAGTTCGATATAAAAAAATCAGGAATAGACTGATATTCAATATAATTAATCAATCATAGCTTTCCTGATTCCGTAGGAATCTTATGTTTATAGAAATTAATTTCAAATCTTATATTCGACTCCGTAAGGAGTCGTATTATTCGATACCCAATATTTTCTATAAATATGTGAATCCGAATGGATTCAATCAATTAGCTTCTTTTTTTATATCGAACTCACGTTAAATATAGTATGGTTTGTGAATTGATTTAAGACTAATCATTCATACTTGATAAATTCTAATTGATTTTTAATGTACTATAAACAGGAAAATGATCTGATTCTTTCTTTGCCCAATAAGCCACCGAATACTCTAAGGTTTTGAATGTATTTGCTGGAGCATATAAAATCCAATCACATGGATAAGTAGGGTTTGGTGCCGGAGCTGTCCATGGGGCAGTATCACTAAGACAATCGACTGTGAAAAAATTCTGAAGAGCTGGTATAGTGGCTGATCCTCTCCGGGAATTTAAATCTCCCGCAAGAATAACAGGTTTATTCAAATTCTTTACAATCGGAAGTATTTCACTAATTTGTAATAAACGTGTTGCGTCATCTTGCAAATAGCCAAGATGTGTTGCCGCGAAATAAAACTCCTTTCCGTTTTTTTGTGTTTTTACCAAACCAAACGACCGGATATACCCTTTTTCTCCGGGAGCTATGCTTAACTTATAAGTTTTTTCTTCCGAAATTGGATATTTAGACAAAATCACGTTTCCATAATCACCTCCGCTCTTTATATCAAGCGCATGAATGAAATAATAAAAAGGCATATTTGTCAGCTTAGCAATTTCTTTTGGAAAATCCATCGGATTCGTCTGTGTATTTCGCTCTACTTCCTGAAGGGAAACATAATCCGGATTGATTTTATTTATAACATCAGCGATAGCTTGTATGCCCATTTTTCTCGCACTATAAATATTGTATGTCAATACCTTAACAGTAACAATACTGTCCCTTTTTTGAGATTGAGAATATAATTTTTCTGCTGACAGTGAAACTATCAGCAGAAAAACAATCGCAAAGTTAATGTGTCTAAATTTTGGTATTTTCATTATTCTAAGTCAATCCTTCTGATTCTGCTGTTTCCATAATCGGCAATATACAAAGCACCATCAGTTCCAAATTTACAACCCTCAGGGTAATTGAACCTTGCAGAAGCAATAGTCCCATCCGCCAAACCAGCTACTCCCTGAATGCCTGCAAACGTTGTAACTAGCCCATCTGAAGTTATTTTTCTAATACAATGATTGCTTCTATCTGCTAAATATAAATTTCCATTTTCATCAAGATCAGCCTGACATGGCTCGTTAAACTTAGCTTCTGTTCCTTGTCCATCTGCATAGCCACCTGTTTCACTGAAAGTTCCAGCTAATAATTTTACATCTGTAAATGTACCAGTTGCCATATCATATGTACCTTTGTATATTACATTTTTTTTGCGAGAAACAATGTAAACTGTAGTTCCAGCTTTATCAAATATAATTGTATTCACATTCCCTTTGTCTGAATACGACCCTTCAGTGGCTCCAGGCAATCTGAATTTTGGAATAAACAGTCCGTTTTTATATTGATAAATCCATGCATTAGTGTGATATCCGATAAATACTTCCCCTGTTATGGGATGAACTTCTACCCATGTAATACCACTTTGATCCCATACTGATGCTAAGGTACCATATGTATTTCCGTTTTTCGTCATTATACCAATACCCATTTGAGATTTACCATTACTGTCGTTGGCAACGAATACTGTATCTTCATTCTGAGAGAATGCAATTGCTCTTACACGTTCAATCAGACTATTTGTGTAGGCACTCAGGATAGTATTTACAGTATTATTTTTTGCCGATCGTACAGCAGCGTAAGTTGTGGCAGTACTGTTTCCTTCTTCGATAATGTAAAGGGTACTATCTTGCGACCACCTTAATAACCGAGGTTGCCGGAATGTCGCTTCATTATAAGATCCATCAGCCCTTCCGGTAACAACAGAAGTACCTGTTCCACCTAGATAAGATGTTACCATTGGCTGAGAATTATAAGCGAAGGTTTGAGAATAAACTAATTCGGTTACATTCGGTTCTTTTCCGATGTAAACCTTAACTAATCCAGAGCCTGTTGCAGATTTGATAACCGCAGTAATTATATTACCCGTAGATGTTGTTACTTCTGCATCTACATCATTGATGGTTACTCTGATGTTTTTGAGGTCGGTTCCAAAATGTGCTCCATATAATGAAAGTTTTGTGTTTTTTCCTCCGGTAGTAGGAGTAAATGCATAAACTTTTACCGGAGCATTCTCATCTGGAGGAGTTACTAGGTCGCTGTTATCTACACTGCATGAAGGGAGTATCAGCAAAAAGATTGCAAAGATTGCAAGTGTTAATATATTTTCTTTGTATTTCATGATCATTATATTTTATGGTTAATCATGTATTTTAAATGTAGCTACTACAGGGAAGTGATCAGACTCACTGAAGGCATCATAATAGACATTATATTCTAATGGAGTGATTGAATCGACAGGAGAATACATCAAAAAATCAATAGCTTCAGTCGGTTTCGGAGTCGAAACTGTCAGTCCATAATTGTTATTCAAGCAACCCAATGTGAATTTTGATAGCAAAGTTGCCATTGGATTACTGTCTGCATGCATATTAAAATCTCCTACAAGAATCATTGGACTATTAATGTCTTTTACATCTTCAAGAATTTGTTCCACTTGGAGTTGTTTGTTTACTTCTTGTTGATAATCCAGATGTGTAACAGCAAAATAAAAACTTTTTCCGCCTTTTTGTGTTTTTACATACCCAAAGGCACGAGGATAAGGTGTTGATATCACTTCATCAAGCGCAAACGTAGCAGAATCAGTAAACTGAGTTTTTGATAGAATTAAATTTCCATATTTCCCTCCATTTACATTATATGTCTTAACGAAATACGCGTATTTCATATTGGTGTTTTGAAGCAGAACTTCTATTACATTGCGAGGCACTCTGGTAGAATTGGTTTCAACCTCTTGAAGACCCACAATGTCGGGATCTATTTCATTAATCACACCGGCAATGGCTTCGAGTCCTTTCTTGTCTCCACTGTAGATATTATATGTCATACATTTTACTGATACTCCTTCTATCGGATCGGGATCCGGCTCTATTGGATTATTATCCGGACCACAGCTATAGAACAACCAGCTTATTGAGAGCAGTATAAGTAAATATGTTCTTATTTTTGAATTCATATATTTATAATTTAAATTAATGTGTTAATTAATGTCGTTGACAACAAGTTCTATCGTTGGGCTATAGTTTACATAAGAGTTTGTGGTAACAGACGCCCGCACATATACTCTATATCCATTTGCTTTGATCTTGTAGAAATTTGTTATGAATTGAGAATCATTAGCTAAGTCAAATACATAGATACCTGAAGCGTTAGTACCCATAGATGTTTTAGTAATGTAATTTGAACTATTGGCATCAACTCCGGGTGCATAGTTCCACATTAAAGATACATCTGTCAAACTAAGCGAAGCATCCGACTTCTCTGCGGTATAATTAATGGTTATCTTATTATCGGAAGAAACAGAAGCCTCTATCGATACCCGACCTAGTGGTATGGCATATAAATCCAGTTTAGTTTGTCCCTTAATGGTTACATATCCTTCACAAATTCCAACAAAAGGACCTGTCGCTTTCACGTAATAATCTCCATTAAACACTTTTGTACTTGTATACGTGCCATCTGCTTTAGCTCTAAAATCGACAGACGCAGTTGCGCTTGTGTTTAATTCAGAGAGGCTTACCATTACTCCACTTGAACCTTGAACAGGTAGTGGGATAGGGTCTCCGGTTTCTTTATCGTATATGGTTCCGTATATTCCACCATTAGGAGCCTCGTAGTTGTCAATATTATTATCACAAGAAGTGATTAATGTGAATGCAACTACAAAACCTATAATATTTACTATTTTCTTCATTTTCATTATTTTTTAAGGAAGTTTCTTTAATTTCCGTAACCAGGGTTCTGTACTAATTTCGGATCTGTACTTAAATCTTCAGGTCTGAATTGTGTGTAATAATTTCTTTCTAAGAATACTCGTAGTTGTTTGGGAGGAATTCCTGTTGTAAATGTATATTTCCCACTCCTGATATTGTACCATGGATATAAAGCTGTACCTCTGAAGTTTGTCAAACCGATACCGTTGGTTTTAAAATCGAGATGAGCAACTCGCCAACGTTTTAAATCCCAGTAGCGTAATCGTTCGAAGGCAAGTTCAACCTTTCGCTCATGACGAACTTTCTCTAAGGTTATGCTTGTTAATAAACTGATTCCAGCTCTTGCCCGGATTTCGTTCACTGCCTTTAAAGCTTCATCGTCCTTTCCTCCCATTTCCATACAAGCCTCTGCCAGATTAAGATATACTTCTCCTAAGCGAAAAGCAACCCAGGGGGTTTCTGATCTTTTTGCGTCAATATTTGTCATATCGGTAAGTGTTTCATCCAGAAATTTTTTCTGATAAAATCCTGTTTTAGATGCATCTCCTGTATTGGCACCACCATCTTTCCCCGATGTTCTATATTTAACTCCATTAATTGTTACAGAGTTTTCCTGATCTGGTTGTGCTGAGGCAGTATACTTTGTACCTATTCCGTTTTGACCATCAATAACACCTCTCATCCACTCTATGTTAGTTCCCCGGCAAGCTCCTCCAGGCACATATACTGATCCAATAAGTCTGGGATCTTTATCTTTAAAAATATCATACGGATTATCGTAACTAATCGGATTCCCATTACTGTCATTAATTTTTAATGCTCCCGAACTTCCATCAATATATTCAAATTCCTCTACCATTTCAAGTACGGGTGTCATGCCACAGCCCCAGCCATCGCCTCTATAAGAAAAAGGGGTGTTGAGTTTATCCCACATATGTCCATATCCTGCAGCAGCATCATAATGTTTCTGAAAAATATATTCGCCATTGTCGCCGTTTACTGTTTTAGAAAAAAGATTGTAAAAGTTTGCCGCTAAATCTTCGGGGTTTGTACTGGATGTTTTATACAATTGGTAAATGCCACGATCGGCCATTTCCAGAATTTTCTTTGATGCATTATAACTTTCCAAAAAAAAGCGTGGAGCTTCTGAAGCAGCAATATATACGTATCCTTTAGATACAGCTTCACCAGACAAGGTTAATGTGCCGGAATATTTGGCTATAGTTGCTGCGTATAGGGCAGCACGAGAACACAAGGCCCATGCAGCACCACGCGTTGCTCTGTATTTGCCAGCACCAGACCGTGTTTCGGGTAATTTGTCTGCAATTTCTTTGCATTCATTGATAATGAAGTCGTAAACATCCACTTCTTTGCTTCTTTCTATGTATAGAGCTTCCACGTCTCCAGCAACATAAGCTTGAGGTTCAGTAAGCAGAGGAACTCCCCCGTAGCGTTTCACTAAACTGAAATATCCCATTGCACGAATGAAACGGGCTTCTGCATTCAAAGCACTCTTTTCATCATTGCTTAGTATATCTGTCTCTTCTACTTTCAACAAGAAGTCATTGATGTTGCGAATGCTTTTGTATCTGATATCCAGATTATCATTAAATACATTTCCTCCGTAGGTATATGTAACGCTTGAATTACTAAAAGCACTTTCTTTTTGATATGCAGCTGTTGCTTCATCCGACAAGCTTGTTTGGTTCGTTAAATTAGATTTCCCTCCATACCAATCATCGAATTCATCTAATTTCAGTCCACTACTATAAAGATTAACTAAAAGAGCATTTATCGCGTTTGAATTTGTCCATATTACCTCTGAAGTAACAACTCCGCTGGTACTTTCTCTATTTAAATAGTCGGTACAACTAAATAAGCCCAACAATAAAAATATGATACCGAACAGGAATATCTTAGAATTTATCTTTTTCATGTTTTATAATGTTAAGTTGAATCCAAAATTAAATGTTTTCATTTGAGGATAATAACGAATATTTGCGCTATTACTTTCAGGGTCAACGAGGTTCATTATTGGATCATTATTAGTAAATGTAAATATGTTATTGCAATTAATATAAACTCTTAGTTTATCTACGCCTAAGAAACCTAACGTCTTTTTAGGTAGTGCATAACCTAATTCTAATGTTTTAAGTCTTAAGTAACTGGCGTCGTGCAACGACCATGAATTATTCGATATGTTATTCCCAATGTTAGCTGTTCGTGCAGCAGGCATAACACCCGCAACCCATTCGGAGTAAGGGTCTGATGAATCTACACGATGCCATCTGTTTGTTTGAATCGCTAAACCATTTCCAAGTCCTTGCTGAATAAACATATCCAGAATATCTCCACTTATAAAAATTGCATGTCCTGCAGCACCTTGTAAAAAAAGATTCAAATCAAAGCCTTTATATTCAGCACCTAAATTAAAACCATAATACATACTTGGAGTTGTTCCGGAACCAATAGGTTGATCATCTTTCGAATCGATGACACCATCGTTGTTAAAATCTTCAAATTTTAGATCTCCCGGAAGTAACGAACGGTTTCCTGTCTCATCCTGTATAGGAGAATTTAATATCTCTTCAAATGAAGTAAATTGTCCTATAACTTTTTTACCCCATTGAATACTTTTATATCTTCCATTTGTGTTGTTGCGCCAGTTATCATACATATTGGTCGAAGCTGAGCGTTCAACATAATCGTAAATAATACGAGTCTTAGAAAAGTTAGCAGATAATTTGTATCTAAGATCTCCGATTTTGTATGTATGTCCGATAGATATTTCAAACCCGGTATTGATGTCCGAATTCAGATTTTCCTGCGGCATACCTTCTCCAAATGTAGTAGGAAGTGAGGTGTCTCTTGTTGCAGGTAATCCGCTGCGATTTCTTCTGAACCAATCAAATTCAGCTGAAATTAATCCGTTCTTATAGGACGTTTCAAAACCAAAGTTCATAATTCTGGATACATACCAGGTGAGCCACGAATTTGCCATACCACTACTTATCAACCCACTATTTACTCCATCTGTTCCCATTATATAAGAGCCACTACTTTCATATCCTGATAAATATTGAAAGGCATCAAAGTCACCTTCATCTCCAACTTTAGCATACGATGCTCTCAACTTCAGGTTATCCATATCAGTCATCATATTTTTAAAGAAAGGTTCTTCTGATATACGCCATCCTAAAGATACTCCCGGGAAAAATCCCCATCTGTTTTTCGGCTCAAATTTATACGATCCATCATATCTGAAATTAAGTTCCATTAAATAACGGTTGTCATATGCATAATTTAAACGACCAACAAGTCCTTGATGTGCTGTTTCAACTGTGTTACCGGTAGTAGGATTAGTTGTGCCTCCGTAATCAAATTCAGGAATTAAACCCAGATCGAAATCACGATTTGCACTAAACCACTTTTCTGTATCGTTGTAGGCTTCCCATAATACCAGAGCCGAGACATCATGTTTCCTCTGAAATGTATTATTGTAGTTCAACGATATCTGATAAGTTGGCTTATCGTAGTTTGACGTTTTATTAGTCAGATTTGCAGTGTTGATAATTTTTTGAGAATACTCATCTGTAGAACTATTATAAGTGTACTCACTTAAGTCTTTTCGCCAGCTTTTCCAATTTGTATTGGAGTAATCGTATGCCATCATTCCTTTTGCCATCAATCCCTTCACCCAAGGTAAGTCCCAGGTAAAACTCATCGAACTATTAAAATCACGAGTTTCTCGCGACTCAGTGCCCGCATTTTCAGAATAAGAAACATGAACAGGGTTAGGCATATCTCCAACAGCCTGCCAATAATCAGTATTATTATTGGCATATACAGAATAGATAGGAATTGCCATTTGAGAAGATCGAAAAAGATTATCGGCATTATATGGTTTTTCCCTGTCATCAAAACGACCACTTATCGATAAATTGACTTTAAATCCTTTCGTAACTTCAATGTCAATATTGGAGCGGACATTAAAACGTTTATAGTTCCAATCGCTGGATTTAAGAATTCCATCCTGACTTAAATATCCCACAGATGTATAGTATTTTGCTTTCTGAGATCCTCCGGTTATACTAACTGTACTTGACGTTTGAGGAGCATAATTCTGCATAGTTTCGCCCCACCAGTTTGTACCCTGACTACCGTTTTTAAAAGCTCCTATTTGTTGTGAAGAATAAGCAGGAACTCCATTCCATATATCATTATTATAAATAGCTTCATTGTATAATACTGCATATTCATATGGTGTCATCATCTCAGGATAACGAGTTACTTTCTGCCACCCGTAATAACCATTATATTCTATTTTTGGCTTGGTTTCGGTTCCTTTTTTTGTAGTGACTAATAAAACCCCGTTTGACCCTTTAAATCCGTATACAGCGGCAGATGCATCTTTCAAAATAGAGACCGATTCAATATCGTTCGCATCTAATTGTGAATAACTTCTTTCCACTCCATCAACGATTACCAGCATGTTTCCATATCCACGAATATCTACTGATGCAGCATCATCGCCGGGAGCTCCACTACGTTGTACTGCCCTTAGCCCGGGCAAACGACCAGCCAACATATTGCTGACACTCGGAGTTTTAATGGTTGTCAGTGTTCCTGAGCTGATTGCAGCCACCGACCCTGTGACAGAGGCCTTTTTCTGTACCCCATAACCAACTACGACCACTTCATCCAGAATTTCTGCATCTTCTTTCAATGATATTTCAAGAAAATTTTTCCCACTAACAGGAATTTCAAATGATTTGTAGCCTACGTAAGAAATTTTTAATACCGATTGTGGAGCAACATTCAATGTGAATTTTCCATCGATATCTGTAATTGTTCCTGTTGAAGGATTTTCTTTATCGACTACGGATGCCCCGATAGCAGGCTCCCCTTTTTCATCTTTGACTACACCTTTAACTGTAACTTTTTGGTCGGTTTGGATATTCTGTGCTTCTGCATTTACAGGCACTAAAAAACTTCCAACCATGCTTGCAAAAAAACATAGAAAACAGGTTGTTCTCAGATTCTTTACAAGCCACAGAAGACAGACTTGTTTTTTTATCATATTTTCAATTAGTTATACTTTTAATTATTTTATAAAGTTCTCTTGTTGTTACGACAAATAACCAGAAGAAATTTATTTGTCGATATTTTTTAGATCGGGTTTTTATGCAGGTTCTTTATTATTCTTTTTTGATACCAGCATTGTTTCTGTACAATGTTCTTTTTTTGAATAGGAAGGACATGAATGACAAAGCTCATTCATGTTTTTGCTCGTTGTAAAACATTTTTGTTTCATAGAATTATTTTATATTAAATTTAAGTAATTGATATTTTATTGATTGCTATAACCAATAAAACACCTAAATAATTTCACTTTAAAAGCAATGTTCGTTGGAGAAATTTCGGATCTATTCAACCGAATTGTTATTTGGAATTCTCTGTCTTTTTTTTTAGAATCTGTAGGGTGGAAACAATTCTTTTCCTTTCTCCTTTGCAAAGGTATCTATCACAGGTAGGAAACATATCTACTATTTTCCCAAAAAAGTATACTATCGCAATCAACTTTGTTTTTTTTCAGAAGTCTATTACTATATTTGCGACCGTGTAAATAGCCCAGAGAGAGCTCCAATAATTAAAACAGTTTAATAAACTGGATTTCGTAAAGTATAATTCCTTAAAATGAACTATTCTATAATTTGTAAAATAAATACATGAACAACCATTTAAAAAAAATCAGTATTCTATGCCTTTGTATTACAGGTATGATACAAAGTGTGAAAATCTTCGGACAACAAACTCCTGTTGACTGTGTCAATTCTGCAATGGGGAATATAAGTCATTTGTTGGTTCCAACCTATCCTACTATTCATTTACCAAATTCGATGCTGCGGGTTTCCCCGGAACGTAGGGACTATACAGCTGATCAGATATCTGGCCTCCCGGTTGTAATAACCAGCCATCGCGGACGATCAGCATTCAGAATTTGTCCTTTTACAGGAAATGCAGATAAACTTCAGCCTGTCATATCGTACACCTGGGACAATGAAGTACTAAAGCCATATTACTATAAGGTTTTTCTCGATGAATATAATATAACTGCGGAATATGCAGTTTCCCATCAATCTGCCATATATCAGATTAATTTTGAGAATTACGGACAATCCCGGTATCTTATTTTTAATACCGAGAATGGAAACATCACAGTTGATAGAAACAAAATATATGGTTATCAATATTTGGATAACAATACAACAGTGTATTTATGGGCCGAAACGAATATAGAACCTATATCATCAGGAATTATCTTAGATAATGGTAGAGGATTAGATCTCTCTGAAAAGACAGTTTCAGGGAACAATAAGTCATTGGTATTATCTTTTGAACCGCACGCTGATAATGTGAAAGTTCGTTACGGTATTTCATTCATTAGTATTGAACAGGCACGTAAAAACGTAAATAGGGAAATCCCGAAATTTAAGTTGCAAGATGTTGCTGAAAAAGGGCGTGCTATTTGGAATGATGCTTTAGGTAAAATCGAAGTCAGCGGCACAGATATAAATGATATGACTGTTTTCTATACATCTCTTTATCGCTGCTACGAACGTCCTGTGTGTATTAGCGAAGATGGAAACTATTTTAGCGCATCCGACCATAAAGTTCATGAAGATAACGGAACTCCTTTTTTTACCGACGACTGGATTTGGGATACTTACAGGGCTGCTCATCCTCTACGACTACTTATTGCTCCACAAAATGAAAGTTATATTATAAACTCATTTCTAAGAATGGCCAAACAAACAGGAACAATGTGGATGCCTACCTTTCCTGAAATAACCGGCGATTCACGGCGAATGAATTCAAATCACGGCGTAGCAACTATAGCTGATGCATGGGCCAAAGGTTTACATAGTTTTGATCTTCGGGAAGCATATATTGCCTGTCGTAAAGCGATAGAAGAAAAAACGCTGGCACCATGGTCGGGAGCACCGGCAGGCTGGTTAGATGATTTTTATAAAAAACACGGTTACATTCCTGCTCTCCGACCCGGTGAACCGGAAACTGTACCGGAAGTGAACGGAAGCGAGAAAAGACAACCTGTAGCGGTTACTCTGGGAACATCATACGACCAATGGTGTTTATCTCAAATTGCAGGGTTTTTAAAGGACGATGGAAATAAAAAAATATATGCCGAAAAAGCACTTAACTATCGGAATATATTCAATCCGGCAACCGGGTTCTTTCATCCGAAAGATAAAAATGGTCTATTTATAGAACCCTTTGATTACCGTTACTCAGGAGGACAGGGAGCTAGGGACTATTATGGCGAAAATAATGCATGGACATATCGCTGGGATGTACAGCACAATGTAGGAGATCTTATTTCTTTGATGGGAGGAAATGAGAACTTCAATAAAAATCTGGATCAAACTTTCAGAGAACCTTTGGGAAAATCAAAATACATATTTTATGCTCAATTGCCTGATCACACAGGAAATGTGGGACAATTCTCTATGGCAAACGAACCGAGTTTGCACATCCCTTATTTGTATAATTATTCGGGAAAGCCGTGGGAGGCTCAAAAAAGAATTCGTGTTTTGCTGAAAGAATGGTTTCGAAACGATTTAATGGGCGTCCCGGGTGATGAAGATGGAGGAGGCATGTCCGCCTTTGTAGTGTTTTCGATGCTTGGATTCTATCCTGTAACTCCGGGAATGCCTGTATATAATGTAGGAAGTCCTGTTTTCCAGAAAGCATCTATTCATTTGGGGGATGGCAAAACTTTAAATATTGTGGTGAAAAATTATGCGCCCGGTAACAAATACATACAATCCATGAAGTTGAACGGACTTGAATGGACAAAACCATGGTTCAAACACGAAGATATTGCCAATGGCGGATTGTTGGAATTTACGCTGGGAGAACATGCCAACAAAACATGGGGAACACTGCCGGAAAATGCACCTCCTTCTGCCGATAGCTACTAATCTAACCAATAAAAATAGTCAGGCTGTGTCTTAATTTGCATCCTGACTATTTTTTTTATTAAATAACGTGAGTTCGATATAAGAAATATTAAAATTAAAGAAAATTGCTTGTTTTAAAAGTCTGAAGGACTTTAATGTGAATAACTGCGGGTGAAACCCGTGGATCATGGAAAACAAAAAGAAGAACCCTGAAAGGGTTCAATGTGTAATTCATTGTTATTGAACCCTTTCAGGGTTCAGGGCTACCTTTATAAACTACCACGGGTTTCACCCGTGGTTATTCACATTGAATCCTTTAGCTGCGCTGACCGTTGGTTCAGGATTCCCCAAAAAAAATATAGCTGATTATTATCAGTTTACTTATATCGAACTCACGTTAAATAAGAAAATTTATTAAAAAAAACTTCGATACATTAGGTTGTTAGCCAGGTTTTTATCTAATGTTTTTTCTTTGTTGGCCTATCCATAAAACTAAACAGAAAACAACGGACAATGCTGCAGCACCTATCCAGAAATACTGAATAGATGAAAAATCATAAGCAACCACACCGTTAGTTACGGTTTTGCTGTCGCCAATTAATTGCCCGCTCAAAATGTCCTGAATTCCTGCTCCCATATAACTGGCAATTCCGATTACTCCGAGCGCTGCTCCCGAAGCTCCTTTAGGTGCAATGTCTACAGCCATTAGTCCTCCTAAGAAACAAATAAGAACACCTATCGATAAACCAAACAGAACCATGCTCAAAATATCAACATAAAAATGTCCTTTGGGAACGAAAACAAACAACGAAATGGCTATTGTATTACCTATCCCGAATATTAATGCAGGAATATTTCTATTCCCTTTGAAAAAACGATCTGAAATAAATCCGGATAAAACTGTTCCGATAATTCCACAAACTGAAGAGATGGATACAATACTACTTGCTTCGACTGCAGAATAACATTTTTCGTTTTGAAGAAAGAATATCCCCCAACTATTTACTGCATAACGGCTAACATACATACATGCACTTGCCAATGCTAAGATCCAAATATAAGGATTCCGAAGTACCTCGGCTTGCATAGCTCCTACTGTCTTTTTTACACCAGTTGAAACTGTCGCTATCGGTTTTAAACCTTTGGTCTCTGGCGATTCGTGTAAAAATAAAAAAATGATCAATACACCGATTAAACCAGCAATTCCCGCTGATTCTAAACCCCATTGCCAACCGGCAAAGCTAACTACGAAGGCAGTAGCTATAAATGTAATGGCCTCTCCAATGTTATGGCTGGCACTCCAAAAGCCGTAAAAAGTACCTCTTCTTTCTTCCTTAAACCAGCGGGTAAGTGCTATAACGCTGGATGGAGAGCCCATACTTTGAGCCCACCCATTTATTCCCCAAAGAATTACAAACACCCAGAATGTATGCGAAAATCCCAATACTATGTTAACCAAAGAGGATGTTAAAAGTCCCAAAGCCATAAAATATCTGACGTTAACCCTATCAGCAAGAAATCCGTTTAAAAGTTTTCCTGCCGCATAACTAAAAAATAGGGCTGATCCGATCAGCCCTAATTCACTCTCAGTAAGTATTCCATCGTCTATTAATGGCTTTTTAATAACATTCAGACTAAGTCGGCAAACATAATACAATCCGTAACCCAACGTTGCCGAAAGAAAAACAGACCATTGTAAATTTTTCAAAGATTTTTCTTGATTTTGCATTTTATTCATTCACTTTTTTTGATAGCATAGTATAGCGATTTCATCATCTGTTTTTTGGGGATTTAAAATTGAGAATAACGCGAACTGGAAAATGATCTGAAGGAATTCTGGCTGTTGTTTTACAATCTTTACCTTCCAACGGATGCTCTGGATCGGGAATCCAATCAATCATGTCCTCCGGAACTCGATAAGTGTCTGTCAGAACAGCGTAACTCTCAACAAAAATTCCTTTGCTTACAAAAATATGATCGATACGCTTGTTAGTCGCTTTGTTCGTGTCAAAATGATTAATTGTACCATTAAGGTCATAGCGTTTTTTTGCTATGTCATAAGTATCAAACAACACACCGCTTTTTGCAAGTATATTATACGGTTCGGTATATTGGTCGACATTGAAATCTCCTGTTACAAAAGTAGGGATTTTTTCACATAATTCAACTATCTTCCGCAAAAGCAACTTTGATGTTTCCAATTGCGAAATGTGTCCGATATGGTCTGTATGTAAATTAAACACTCCAAATGTTTTACCAGAGATTCTATCTTTGAACTTCCCCCAGGTACAAATGCGTACATAAGTTGCATCCCAACCTTTTACCGGATGACTGGTGTCTTCTCCCAACCAAAAATGGCCGGAATCAATTAACTTTAGTCTTTTTTTATTGTAAAATATGGGTGAATATTCTCCTTTCGTTTGTCCATCATCTCTGCCTACACCTATGTAGTCGTATCCGGGTAATCTTTGTAGCAAATCCATTAATTGGCGATGTTTTACCTCCTGTGCCCCTAATATGTCAAAATCATAATAATCTATTAATGCAGCTTGTATAGGGCAACGACGACTCCATGCATTTCCGGCTAACGAATCCGGAGTATTTGCCTGGCGAATATTATAGCTTCCTATGATAATTGACTGACCATTTGCTCCAGTAATTGTAAACCACAGAAAAAAGGTGAAATAAAATAATTTCACCATTAGTACTTTGTTATACATATTCTTCTTTATTTTTTAGAATTGGGAGTATAAACAGCAACTCCTACCATTGAATCTGCGCAGCCATAGTAAAGAAACCATTTACCTTTAAAATAAGTGAGTCCTTCAATAAAAACAGTTCCATCAACATACTGACCACTTTTTTCAAAATCTTCGGTAGGATAGAAAAATGGTTTGTCCAATCTGCCAATAACCCTTGTTGGTACATTGGTATCGAAAAGTAATTGTCCTGCGGAGTAGGTTCCTGAGTTCCAGTTTTTATCACGCGTTTCATCTGTAGCATTCTTACCGTTGTATAGCAATAATATTCCTTTGCTCGTTAAAATGGCAGGAGGTCCACATTCTGTAAGTTTACTGTCAAAAAATCCATCACGTGGATAAACAATACCTAATAATTCTCCATTTTCATCTATCATCGGAGTCCAGTTGATTAAATCATCAGACGTTGCCAGATTAATCATTTTTTCACCCCAATACATCAAATACTTTCCGTTTACTTTGGTTATTACTAATTTTTCGCCATCCAACTTTGTTACGACCGAACCGGATTTAGATTTTATATCTTTAAAACGGCCATTGTAAGCTTTCTCAAAAACAGATCCATGTTTTTCCCAAGTTACCAAATCTTTTGAAGTTGCTACGCACAAACGTGGAATTTTACGATTCCATG
This sequence comes from Paludibacter sp., assembly GCA_003250325.1. GTDB lineage: Bacteria > Bacteroidota > Bacteroidia > Bacteroidales > Paludibacteraceae > Paludibacter. The sequence goes on along the minus strand of QKGU01000241.1, from coordinate 8,783 downwards.
AGGTGTACATCATTACGAAAATCCCGTCTTCCGTTACGGTAACGCGAGGATCTTCGCAACCACCAGGCCATTCGAAATCTTTCATGTTGTCTTGAGTGGGGTACAATACCGGATTAGCAAACTTCTTGTTAATTGTAATCCCATCTGCACTTTCGGCTAAACCTATACGCGATGTACGTTTACCAATACCTTGCGCAGAATTGTCTTCCGAACGGAAAAGGATATATATTTTCCCATCTTTCACTACGGATGCAGGATTGAAAACATCGCTTTCACTCCATTTTACGTTCTGTTTTGTCATCGGGCAAAAGAATATAGCTGATGAATCGGGTGTTAAAACCGGGTTTACTTTCTCTGGGCGTATGAAATTCCCCAAGGCCCAATCTGGTAAAGATTCTAATAAGGCTGTTTTTTGTTTAGACTCGTTCTCTGTTCCATTTTTTCCTCCGCTGCAGGCAAATAATAAAAAACAGGGAAATAAGTAGAGCAGAGCATGAATTTTTCTTTTTTTCATTTGGATATATTTAAGTAAATAAAAATGTAAAATATTTTACAAAAGTATGTCCCGGAGAATAAAATTCGGTATACTATTTTTTCAAATGAGTATACCGAAAAACAGTCTTCATTATATAATACCTGTATATTGTTATATTTGCACTTGCTATTATTAATTGCTCACAAATGAAAACAAAGTTATATCTTAATCTAATACTTCTGATGTTATTAGAGTCAATTCCTGTACATGCAAAATATGTTCAGAGATGGATAACCAATAAAGATGGATTATCAAATAATTCCATTAACTGCATTTTCGAAGACTCTCAAAAAAAATTATGGATTGGAACTTGGAACGGCCTATGTACATATGACGGACGAAACATACAAACCTGGAATTACGATAGGAGTAACCCTTTTTCAATAAGCAATAATATTATTCATGAGATTGTTGAGGAGGACTCAATGCATATTTGGGTAATTACAAAAAATGGTGTAAATCGTTGGGATAGACGCACAGAACACTTCACCTATTATGTCCCTGGAGTTAGTGGAAAATTATCTACACCTCCTTTTGGTGGATATTCAGCCACAGTATTGCCTAATAAAACAGTTTTGGTCTTGTATAAAGATCATGGAATTTTTCAATTCAATAAAGATAATAATGAATTTGAAAAAATGAGGGAATTGCCTGATAATGCAAGACAAATTCTTGCTGTTTCTGCACAAAACAAACTATATATAGTAAATGATAATGGAGAACTTTGGAGTTATACTTTGAATGCAAATACAACAAATAGTATAAATCTCTCGTCGGCCAGCCTTGTTTATTCTAAAGGTGTTCAAAATATAACATATTCCGGTGACCATTTTATCGTAAATATGAAAAACAGTCTTTGGATACAAAGTCCAAATACTGATCAAAAGCAACATGTTCTTATGCCTGAAGGAAAGTCGGTTTATCGTTATTGTTCTTCACGTTTAGGCACTGTTCTAATTGCTTGCTCCGATAATTCTGTTTATTATTACAACTTGCAGACAAAGCAATTACAATCGGCCAATGATATGTCCAACTTGTTAATATTTTCTCTGTACACAAGTTCTCAGGATATATTTTGGATAGGAACGGATGGGCATGGTATTTTACAATTGTATAAATACCAATCTCCTTTTCATACCATAAGTTCCACATATGCAGTGCGTTGTTTTGCCAGAGATGACGATGGAAATACATTTGTAGGAACCAAAGGAGCCGGTATCCGAATCTTAGACAAAACAGATGAAAAATTATTGCCGGCATTCTCGGAAGCCAACGGACTTGCCTCAAACGCAGTATACTGTATGCGTAAAAATAAACATGGTGACATCTTTATTGGAACTGATGGATTTGGAATTAACTATTTGACAAGACACACAAAAACAATAAAATCTTTAGTGTTTCCCGAGAATGCTCCCCAATTTAAATCGGTATATAGTATTGTTTTTACAAACAATGATTCTGTGATGTGGTTGGGAACATCAGGAAATGGTTTTATTCGCATTGCTTTGAATTATGCCGGAGATCATTATAAAGTAACGTCAATACACAAATATGAAGCATCTGAACAAAAAGGGAATTTAAGTTATAAAACCATTTATACGATTGTACACGACAGCAGAAACAACGCTTTGTGGTTAGGAACCCGGGGCGGTGGAGTAAATCGTTTTGACATTGCTAAAGAGAGATTCGACAAGTTAGATCAGTTGGGCAAAAAACTATCTATAGTTAACAATGACGTATTGGTACTGACGCAAGGATATGACGATGATTTGTGGATTGGCACCAATTACGGTCTTAACAGGCTTTTACTTGGGGCAAGACCTTACAAAATCGAAGAATATACAAAGTCAAAAGGTTTGGCTGATAATTTAATCAGAGGAATTGTAAAAGATCATAATAATAATTTTTGGATAAGCACCAACAAAGGTTTGTCTTTTATGAACACTAAAACCAAAGAAATAACAAATTATACAACGGACAATGGGTTGCAAAATGATGAATTTTCTGATGGCGCCTATTTTAAAGATCAGGACAACAATATATATTTCGGTGGTGTAAGCGGACTGAGCTGGTTTAATCCCGACAAAATAAAATTGAGAAACTTCCACCCGGAATTGTCATTGTCAGGTATCCGAATAAATAATGAAAACAAAAATATTTATGAAAGAATAGGAAAAGAGAAAACACTCCATTTGTCTTACGAGGAAGCGTATGTTACCTTGTCATTCGTGGTAAATGATTTTATCAATAATGAAAACTGCCTTTTTCGTTACAAAATAGTTGGATTTGCAAATGAATGGATTCAATCGGAAAACAATAATAATATTATATTAACGAATATCCCTTCAGGTCATTATCAGCTGGAAATTCAATACACCAACGGTGACAGAATATGGAGTGACAAAACATATACACTTTTTTTAGATGTGGATCCTCCATGGTGGCGCAGTAATGTTGCTTACTTCATCTATTTTGTTATTATGGCAGTTCTAATTTTTCTTGTCTTCCAAATTATACGTAGTCGGATAAGCAAAAACCAGCAAAAAATGCTGGAAGAAATAGAAAAGCTAAATCAGCAAAAAATGTTGGAATCGAAGTTTGTATTTTTTACCAATATAGCTCATGAGTTTCTTACACCGTTGACACTTATATATGGACCGGCTCAGCAGTTATTAGAAAAAGGGAATTTAGATACTTACTCAAAACGATATATACACATTATTAAAAACAACGCTGATCGAATGCAGAAGCTCATCAGCGAACTGATGGAATTTCGAAAGGCTGAATCTGGTCATACTCAATTTCATGCCGAAGATGTGGATGTTAAAAACTTAATTGATTATATAACCGACAACTACATTGAAATAGGTAGAGAAAATAGAATTCAGTTAAACATAGAAACACAAAATCTATCAACATTTGTAACAGACAGAAGTTCTTTAGAAAAGATTTTTTTTAATCTTATTTCAAATGCATTCAAGTATACACCACCCAGCGGGTACATTAACATTAGAGCTTCCCAAAACGATGAAAAAAATAAATTGTACTTCAATATTCAGAATTCAGGAAAAGGACTTTCGGAAAAACAATTGTCCGAACTCTTCAGCCGTTTCCGTATATTTGAGGATACTAACATAAATCAGGGCAAAAGTACCGGTGTAGGAATGAATCTTACTAAAAGCTTAGTAGAATTACTGGGTGGAAAGATACATGCAAACAGTGTTTTAGGGAAGTATGTCGAATTTGAGATAGAACTAATCTCTATGACTAAGAAAAAAGATGAGACTGTTTATGAGAAGCTTCCTGAAAATCAGACAAAAATAAACCACTCAGACAAAAATGAGAAAAAAATAATTATTCTTATCGTTGAAGACGAGCGAAATATTCGAGAATTATTAAAAGATATTCTATCCCCATATTATTTAATAAAAGAAGCGGAAAATGGTGAAGACGGCCTGATACAGATAGAACAAAATGTGCCGGATATTATTATCTGTGATATTTTAATGCCTAAAATCAACGGTATTGAACTGATAGATAAACTCAAATCGAATGAAAAAACAGCCCATATACCGATCATCAATATTTCAGCAAAAAACTCAATCGAGGCCCAGATAGAAGCTTATACGCATGGATCAGATTTGTATATACCCAAACCATTTCATCCGAAGCATGTGTTAAGCGCTGTTGAAAATATTATAAATAAACATTATTTGTTGAAGAAATATTACAATTCAAGTTTGTCTTCTCTTACGGTTAAAGATGGTATAGAAATTCATCGCGAAGATGAAGTTTTTCTATCTGAAATTGTAAAATATATAGAAGCAAATATCGACGACGAAAATTTGAATTTTAATTCCATTTCTGAATTTATAGGAGTGAGCAAAGCTGCTTTATATCGAAAGCTCAAAGATCTGACAAATAAAACCCCAAGTGAATTTGTCCGGACAATCAGGATTAAGCATGCCACCAAACTACTTAAAACAACTAAGCTGACTGTTGCTGAAATCATGTATCAATGCGGATTTTCAAATAAATCATATTTTTATAGGGAGTTTACTAAACAATACAAATGCTCTCCTAAAGAATATCGTGAAAAAGAAACTTGATCTCAAAATAGAAGAAGTATACTTTTCTGGTAAAATAGTATACTGAACATAAATAGCACTTTGATACTTTTGCCATAAAGATTCAACCATGGAAGAGCATTTTAGAATCAATAGGTTTTTTCATAGTCTGATTCTTATTATTCTTAAGTATCAAGTTATTTAATGTTTAAATTTTTTTATTATGAAAAGAAAGTTACTTTTTTTTATGGTTTTCTGCTCAATGGCCTTCACCGCGCATTTGACAGCTGCAAACTGGACAGTCAGTAATGCAGCAACTTTAAGTACAGCTATTTCAAGTTGTGCAGATGGTGATGTTCTCGAAATTACAAGCAGTTTTATATTGACTGCAACTCCGGATAATATAAGTAAATCAATAACAATCACAGCTACAACGAATACCGATGGAAGTCCGAAATATACAATTAACGGAGATGGACTTTATAATGCCTTTACAACTACTTCAACGACGACTGTAATCATAGAAAATTTGATTATCAATAATTGCAAGGGTGATGCCATTACAATTAATGGTGGTGCCACTCTTAATAATATAATTTCACAAAATGATGTTAATGGTGCAGGATTCACTCTTTTAGGGACTGATATAACATTAAACAACTGTGTCAGTAAAGACAATACTAAAGGAGTATCAGCTTATGGTATTTATTGTAAAGGACATAATATTACGTTAAATAATTGTACTATCAATGGTAATTACGGAGTAAGAGGAACTAATACGGCGGATTGTAAGGCTGTGGGGCTATTCGTAAAAACAGGAGGTTATGACGCAACACTCAATAATTGTTTGATATCCGGAAATTATGAAACAGCTGGAGATGTCTCTGCTTCCAATAAAATTACAGATGGTTATGGTGTTCTTGTAGAGTCAGGTAGCTATGCAAAGCTCAACGGTTGTACTATGAGTGGCAATTATGCTACGGCCGATGAGACTTATGGAGACAATCAGGCAAGAGGTTTCGGACTTCGAGTATCCGGAAGCGCTGTGGTAAATAACTGTATTATCACCGGCAACTACGGTATCAATAATGGAACTAAAGAAACACGAGGTTTAGGTGTATTCATTGACGGAACCGGAACATTAAGTATTTCTAATAGTACTATTTCGGGGAATTATGGAAGTACAACTGGTTGCGGTTTTGATGTTTGGGGAAAAATGAGTCTTTCAAGTATCACCATTGCAGGTAATTACGGAGGAACTTCAGGCGAGGGTATTATAAATCGTTCAAGTGGTGTGATTGATGTATATAACAGTATTGCGTACGATCAAACCAATGACATTAACAATGCTGGAACTGGAACTGTAAATGTATATAATTCGGTACATGGCTCTGTTACAGGGACTGTCAACGAAACAAACAATTTGGCAATAGATGGTTCTACAAACACCCTTGTTTTAAATTATTATGACAAAAACAATTATGTAATTCCGGCTATTAACGCCAATACCAGTTCTACAATAGCTTATGCAAAAGTAACTGAAACAGGAACTACTAATGCTGTATACACTACGGCTGATAAAACTAATATTACCGCGGATAAACTGAGCAAAGCAAACGGAACAGAATTGGCTACCAATATAAGTTCTGTTGTTACGGAAAACTATGCAACTACAGCACTTAACAAAGATCAACTTGGCGCTACCCGTTCTTTCGACAGTAACGGTAAATATGTGCCGGGAAGCATTTTCTCAGAAAAGAATGGCACCTATATAAATATACCTACCAATAGTAGTATCAATATAAAAGTTACAAAGAATATTCTACTTGTTGATGCTGCAGGGGAAACTATTCAGTCTGTAAAAATTATTCAACCTTCAGGAAAGATTGTTATGAATGTAAACCTACTTTCAAGTAACTTTCAATATAACTTAAGTGAGTTACATTCAGGAATGTATATTGTGAATATCGTGACTGCTTCAGGTGCAGAAATAAGAAAGATAATTATCTAATAGGAGTTTCATGTAAAAGAGTTCTGCGAAAGACATACTTTTTTTATAGAAGTTGTTCCTTTATAAATAGAATTTAAATAATAAGAACTGCGAGATTCTATTCTTGCAGTTCTTATTATTTAAATTAACGTGAGTTCGATATAAGTAAGCTGCTAATAATCAGCTGTGGTTTTCTTTGGAATCCTGAACCAACGGTCAGCGCAGCTAAAGGATTCAATGTAAATAACCGCGGGTGAAACCCGTGGAAGTTTACAAAAGTAGCTCTGAACCCTGAAAGGGTTCTATAGCAATGAATTACATATTGAACCCTTTCAGGGTTCTTCTTTTTGTTTTTAGATAATCCACGCGTTTCACCCGCGGTTATTCACATTAAAGTCCTTCAGACTTTTAAAACAAGCTATTTTCTTTGAATTTAATATTTCTTATATCGAACTCACGTTAAATTAGTCTTTATCTTTAGAGTAAAGAGGATGCCCGTAATGAGGCTTTTAAACGCAAATTATGCAATTTCTCATAAATAAAATTTATAGTTTGTTTTATTATCTTGCAAAATATAATCTATTATGATTTCCAGAAATGTATGTAATTTGGGTTCTTCTTCCTTTTTGAGATACTTTCGGTTGAATGAAATTGTTTTATAATACTTATTTCGCTGCTTTAATGCTACAACCGATAGCCACCGTATTCGATACACTAATACGTTTTCCTTTCAGCAAATCGTCAACTGCCATTTCTACATATTTTTTGCTGACATCGTTCGGGTCGGCATAGTTGTCGTCGATAGCTCCTATATAACGTACAACGTTTTTAGCTCTTTCTTTCTGAAGTATAAATACGTGAGGAGTTCGTGTAGCCCCATATTGTGGAAATATCTTTTGTCCATCGTCGAATAAATAGGGGAAATTGAATCCTTTGTCTTTAGCACGTATCTTCATTTTATCGAAACTGTCGTCAGCATTAATTTTAGGGTCGTTGGGATTAATAGCAATAACGGGATAACCCAACGCTGCATATTTATTGTTTAGTGCGATGATGCGGTCTTCGTACGCTTTTGCATAAGGGCAATGGTTGCATGTGAAAACAACAATAAATCCCTTTGCATTTTTGTAATCGGACAACGAAACAAACTTGTCATCGACATTTTTCAATTTGAAATCGGTAGCTACATCACCGATATTATATCCCTTTTGTTCAGTTGAATTTTCCATACGATTTCCTCTTATTTCTGCGGCAATAGCTAACATTGCTACTATAATTACTGCAATTAAACCTGTTTTTCTCATATTTTTATAAATGTTGCTTGATTATTTTTACTAGTTCACTTTTATCTAATTTGTTCTCTTCAAAATGAAGTTTTTTGCCATTCCGATACAAAACGGTAGCAGGAATAGCACCGCTCCAGTTTTTGTCGATAGCAGGTATCCATTCGTTCATTCGCTTGTTGTCGTCGAGCAGATAAACTTCTGTTTGTATGTTGTTTTTAGCGATAAATGGTTTTACTTTTGTGTCGAGTTCCGAGGCTCTGTCCAGACTTACCAAAATCATTTTGAAGTCTTTCTTTTGTTTAAACAGATTGTTCACTTCCATAAATCCAGGAAGCTCTTCTACGCAAGGTCGACACCATGTGGCCCAGAAGTTGACAACGTACAATTTGTTGTCATTGCGGTTGATTATTGTTTTTAATTGATCATAATTCACTATCATCGTATTTCTTTTATTCGCCGAAAGATTCTCCTTTGTGTCGGAGTTCTCAGCTGCAATTAGGCTGAAAGGCATAAAGCCAATCAGTAATAAGATAAATAAAACTGTTTTTTTCATCAAAGTTTTATTTGATCAAACAAGCCAATGGTGGATTTAGTTGAGATAATGGAATGATATTTCACAATTAGTTCCCTATTTTACAAACTATTTGGAAGTATGGACTGAAAATTTAGATTTGTTTGGAAAATGGAGCAGTAAATGGGAAAGTGGATAATAAAAGAAACCATTACAGGAGAATTGAGCAAGTGATTAAAATGACTTAGATCTTACTTAGTCGAGCCTTAAAAAGCCCATTTTCGTATTATATTATTGTTGATTTGGTAAAACATAGCTTTTATCAAGTCAACAATTTGTATTTTAAATTCGAGCCAAAAAGATGATTTCCATTTATTCATCATCCTTTTGAAGT
>QKGU01000262.1 GCA_003250325.1 Paludibacter sp. | reverse complement strand
GTTAACTTCTGTGAAAATCATACTTTATAAATTAGTGGTATAATCTATAAAGATACTGATTTTCATGGAGTTAACCAAATTTTAAAACAAGATAATTAATTGATTTTCAATAATTTAACTATAAATATAACACACTATTGATTTCTTATGACCTTAATTAAATCAATTTCAGGCATTCGTGGTACGATTGGCGGAATGGTTGGTGATGGACTAAATCCATTAGATATAGTGCGTTTTACAGCTGCTTATGCCACTCAAATCAAGAAAAATAAGTTGACCGATTCTAATAAAATTGTAGTTGGACGTGATGCCCGCATTTCGGGAGAAATGGTGAATCAATTGGTAATTGGTACTTTGCTTGGAATGGGATTCGATGTGGTTAATATAGGATTGGCTACTACACCAACAACAGAATTAGCGGTGACGATGGAAAAAGCTGCCGGCGGAATTATTCTGACGGCTAGTCATAATCCCAAACAGTGGAACGCATTGAAACTTTTGAACGAAAGAGGAGAGTTCCTGAATGCAAATGAAGGTGAAACTGTACTGAAGATTGCAGAAGAAGAAAGTTTTATTTTTTCAGAAGTTGACCAATTAGGAAAACTTACTGAAGATTTCAGTTATACCCAAAAGCATATTAATAGTGTTTTAGCGTTAGAATTGGTTGATGTAGATGCAATAAAAGCTGCCAATTTTAGTGTCGCTATTGATTGTGTAAATTCTGTGGGAGGAATTGCTATTCCAGCTTTATTAGATGCGATGGGAGTGAAGAAAGTGGAGAGACTGTATTGTGAACCTAATGGACAATTCCCTCATAATCCTGAGCCTCTTCCGGAGCATTTGACTGAAATATCTGAGGTTATGAAAGCTGGAAAAGCTGATGTCGGATTTGTAGTTGATCCGGATGTTGATCGTTTGGCAATAATATGTGAAGATGGAAGCATGTTTGGAGAAGAATATACATTAGTTTCCATTGCTGATTATGTTTTGCAGAATACACCCGGAAATACTGTTTCGAACCTGAGCTCAACACGTGCATTACGTGATGTAACTCAAAACAGAGGCGGAAAATATACAGCAGCTGCTGTAGGAGAAGTTAATGTTGTAACGGCAATGAAAGCAACCAATGCAGTTATTGGTGGTGAAGGAAACGGAGGTGTAATTTATCCTGCCAGTCATTATGGTCGGGATGCGTTGGTGGGAATAGCTTTATTTTTGACTTATTTGGCAAAATCAAAAACAACAGTTTCAGAACTTCGGAAAACATATCCTGAGTATTTTATTTCGAAAAATAAAATACAATTAACTCCCGAAATTGATGTGGATAATATATTGTCAGTCATAAAGAAATCATATCAACAATATGATGTGAATGATATAGATGGAGTAAAAATAGATTTCCCTACTGGCTGGGTACACCTTAGAAAATCAAATACAGAGCCTATTATTCGTATTTATTCCGAATCAGGTACTTCGGAACAGGCTGAAGCATTTGCACAAGCTATAATTGAAGAAATAAAACGAATAGCTAATATCTGATTAAATTGCAAAATAAAAAATAAGCCCGATTCAATAATTTTTGAGTCGGGTTTATTTTTTTTATTATATTTTAGTTTGTACCATTTGCTTCTTTATCGACAGGAAATATTCCTTGAGGCTGTTTAATAACGTACTTGGTCATGGCCTGATTGGATTCGAATCCAATACCGGTAATAATATGACTTTTCTGTGTGATCTTTATTAAACTATCGGAGTAAAATCTTTCCTGTCGTTGACTCCAAAAGAGTTGTTCTGTCTCAAATAATTCACCCTGTAAATTTGTAGAACGAACTTTCCCTTTTAATTCCCACAATTGTTCGTTTTCGTTAAATTTGGCGTAACGAGCATGAATGTTGGCGTCAACTTTTAGATTTAAATCAAATTTCTCGAAATGAATTCCTTTCGGAAATTCCCAATAAGGATTATTTGCTTTGTCGTAAATATCCCAAACAGGTGCTGAAATTCTATAGCGTGTTATGCCGGAATCGGATATTACGGTTGAAATATCCAAAGCATGTAGTCGTGGAAGCGTAGATCTGTCTACAATTGCTGCTATTGTATCCGGTTTGTCGTTACTGCATGTAACTGTCAAAAACAACACAACAACCACCGTTAAGGCAGTTGTTATGTTTTTATTTGCTTTACGAATTGTATCAACTATACGGAATAGTAGCATAATAAGTTCTGATTATCTGCAAATAGTAGTTTCTCCAATCCAGCCACCAACAGTAAACGATTTACCTGCTTGTAAATCTGGTTGAAAGAAGATATCTTCTTTCGATGGGAAATACGCGCTATAAACTCTTATTAGTTTATCTGCATCTTCAATGTTTTTCTGACTCTGATCTACTTGTTTTGCTCTAATGAATTTATCTACAGCAACCCAATATACAGTTTTTGCAAGTACTGGATCGTCATAAATTCCTCTTGTTTTTGCATACATTGAACCAATCAATAAATATGGGCTTCCGTTATTTGGATTGTATTCCAAAGAGTTGCGTGCATATTCGCGTGCACGAGCGAAGTTGTTCAATTCAATATAGTAGATCTGAGCAATTTTATATTGGTATTCTGCTTTTTCTAACTTATCTGTAGAAAGTTTTGTTGCATCATCATAGAAGGAAATTGCTTTTGAAAACTCACCTTTCTTGTAAGACATTTCAGCACAACCGTTTGCAGATTCTGCGGTTGGTTGAATTTTGTGAGCTGCTACAGCGGCAGTGAAATATACTTCTGATTCTGTACAACGAACTCGCTTGTAGAAGCTGATTACATTGTTCAGATATTCAAGATTGGTTAAGTTTTGTTTTACTTTTGCTTCGTAAACGCCATCCAATGTTTTGCAGTCGGCAGCACCACTTTGAACAAATAATCCATCGATTGCTTGTTCCATTTGTGCATTGTATTCTGCATCGGCAGGATTACCTTCTTTTGATTTTTGTTCAAAAATTGATTTTACTTTCAAATAATCTGCGATATATTTATCAACAGTTGATTTGTCGGCCTGATAATTGGCAGCTGAAAGAAGCATAAACTGACGAATAACTTCTAATTCAGAATTAATGCCTAATCCATCAACTGATTCTTCCAGCCATTTATAAGCAGGCTTTTTAGCATCGTCGCCTTTTACATAAGTAATGTAGTCTAAAGCTTTCAATCCTAAAATCCAAGGAGTAGGGTAGCGGCTGTCAGTTCCAAAATACTTGATACGATTATCGTACATTCCCATCAATTCATCGAATAAAGGTTTTTGTTCTTCATTGGTTTTAGCCTGACTTAATGCCCATTGAAGAATTTCTCTTCCTCTTGAGTAGATGGCTTTGTTAGCTCCGGGGCATTCTTTATAGGCTGCTCTCCAGGGTTTGAGTGCATCGGCATATTGTTTGTTTTTTGCCGATTCGTTAAACAAGCTAATGTTTACCAAACATTCTTCAGTTACAACAGGTACCTCAGGTACTTCGGGTACAGCGGGTACTTCAGGAGCAGCAACTTCTGTAGTGGCTGCTTTTTTGTCTTTTTTGTCTTTTTTGTTCTCTTTTTGAGCAAAGCAATTGGTAAATAATACCAAGCTAACCAAAAGAACAGCAATGTTTCTCGTTTTCATACTGATGTAATTATTTATATATTTCCTTTTATATTAAAGTTTACGTTTAAAGAACCAGTGCTCGTTGAATGCTACGTTAAGAGTGAATTTAATATAATCTTCACGAAGCAACGATGTCGAACCTATTTTACCATATTCAACTGTTGTGTTTAACATTGATGTTGAATTGGTCGCTTTGTTGTACAACGGTAACCCCAATCCAAAACTTATGCCAAAGTTTTTAGGAGGAACAACACCATCTACTTTGTAATAAGCATCGGATATATTAAACCCTGCACGGTATTTCATTCTGTCAGAGAATTTTCGTCCTCTGTAGTTTGGTTGATATTCAACTCCAACTGCGATTTTAGATCTGTCGTTGAGTACGCCTGTTGATCCTATAAATCTGGCTTCACTCCATTTTTGTAAGCTATAATCTGCACCAATAGATAATTTTTTGTCGTAGGTGTAATAAAACCCTAAACCATACATTGTAGGTAAATCAAATTCTTCACTACCGGGAACATCTAAGGTGTCTGTTAATACGTCTGAGCGTATTGAAGTATAACTTCCGTTGAATTTTGCTTTTTGTTCGTAAATGAGTCCAAGCGTTACATCATGCTTTTCTGCAAATGTATTATAAAACTGAGCACCCAATCTCAATCTGAAATTACTAACAGTTATATAATCTGTTTGAGTTGTCGGGTCAAAGCCAGTAGTAGTTGTAGTTGAACCGACTGTTTCAGAAAAGCTACTGCTACGAGAATTGTATACATTTCCAAACATATAATATGCATTTAAACCTAATGAAACATGGTTGAAGATATTAGCAGAAAGTCCTCCGTACATTTGGCTTATACCGCCCGATCCGATAAATGTTTTTGTGTATTTTATAGTGTCAGGTACGGTACTGGTTGTTGGCATAAGTTGATAGTCAGAACTATAAAAATTATATCCTGAAAAAGAGTAAGGTATAAGACCAGCACTAAATCCTAGCCACTTATAAATAGGAAATTGCATGGTTATATATTCAATATTGCCTGTGAATGTTGTTTTTCCACCGTTAGGGTCAGTAAATCTGGAAGCTAAAGCGGATACACCGACATCAAACATGAAAGTCATGGTGTCAACACTGCTGTACGATGCAGGATTAACAACATTTATGTTTTGGTTAGAACGTGCTCCAATCGACACACCCCCCATTGCTCTTTGCTCACCAGAGTTTGCGTCACTTAATTCTCCAAAGCCGAAACGTGTATAAGGAGAATTTGTATTGTTTTGACTGATAGAAAATTGTACGAAGAATGACGAAATAATGATGAGAAGAAAGACCTTATTTTTGTACATTGTATAGAAGTATGCGGTTGAGCCCGATTAACACTAAATTTTTTTCTGCAAAGATGGGACTTTTTAGCTTGTTATCAAAGTAAAAAGTGCTACCGCCTGTTAAAAAAGTTGAAAGTTGAGGATATTTAATTTTTAATTCATTTATATAACCATCTATCTCGAACACAATACCATATATCGCTCCTGAAATCAATGCCGAATTGGTGTTTTTTCCCAAAAACGGTTGGTCGGAATCGGGACTTGCAAGCGGCAACTTTTTTGTAAACTCATGTAACGAACGAAGTCTGATTTCTAATCCCGGAGCAATATTACCTCCGTGATAATTTCCATTGGCATCTATGAAATCGTAGGTGATGGCTGTTCCTGCATCAATAACCAAAATATTTGTTTCCGGTTTCAGATATGAAGCTCCAATTACAGCTGCAAGCCTGTCTTTTCCAAGAGTTTCAGGGGTTTCGTATAAATTTTTTATTGGGATTAAGGTGTTGTGACTTAATTCAATAAAATTATTTCTTTTGTCGCGAATCAGCTTTTTTATTTTCTCGTTATCAGTAATTACTGTCGAAAAAATGCAGGCTCCAATCTTGTATTTATCAAACAGTGAAGATATGCTTTCTAAATCATTGCTTTCGAAAATAAAACTGTCAATTAGAATATTGTTGTCGAAAACTCCAACTTTACAACTGGAATTCCCCTGATCGATGCATAAATTCATAGACAAAGAAATAGTTTATAAAAATTTACAAACCAGCGATTACAAAATCATTTTTTCAATAGGCAGTACCAGAATTCCTTCAGCTCCGAATGATTTTAGTTTGCCAATAATGTCCCAGAATCTTTTTTCCTCAATAACAACATGCAATGAGTTCCAGCCTTCTTTTGCCAGTGGCATGATGGTCGGACTTTTCATTCCTGGCAATACTTCGATTATTTTCTCAAGATTTTCTGAAGGAACATTCATCAATACATATTTTTTATCTTCGGCCATTTGTACGGCTTCGATACGGAAAAGAAGTTCATCTAAAACGGCTTTCTTTTCTTCTGAGAGATGTGGATTCGAAATAAGTAATGCTTCTGATTTCATTACCACTTCAACTTCTTTCAAGTGGTTGGTAACCAAAGTGCTACCAGAGCTTACGATATCGAAAATAGCATCTGCCAGACCTATAGAGGGAGCTACTTCCACAGAACCAGTAATGATGTGTGTGTCAGCTGCAATGTTCTTTTTTTTCAGATATTTGTTTAGAATTTCAGGATAAGAAGTGGCTATCACTTTTCCATTAAACCAAGATGGTTCGGTATATTCTACTTCTTTTGGAATTGCAAGCGAAAGACGGCATTTGCTGAATCCAAGTCTTTTTACAAGATTTACTTTCTTGTTCTTTTCCTCGTACTCGTTTTCTCCAACAATTCCAATATCTGCAACGCCATCGGCAACTGATTGTGGAATATCATCATCGCGCAGGAACAACACTTCTATCGGAAAATTTCGGGCGGGTATAAGTAGTAATCGTTTTCCCGATTCAAGTTTTATGCCTGACTCGGTAAGTAGTAACATGGTTTCTTCGTACAGTCGACCTTTAGCTTGTACTGCAATTCTTAACATAATTATCTTTTTTTTTATTTTGGGTTCACAAAGGTACAAAAAATCAGCGATATGACTATTTAATCAATAAAAAAGTCCGTTATAATAAAATAACGGACTTAAATGCTAGCAAGAATTTTTTTCTGCAATAGCTTTTATTACATAGCAGGAGCTACTGTGTCAAACAGCAGCAACAGTGTCAACAGCTACAACGGCTGTAGAATCAACTGCAGGAGTTTCTTCAGCTGCTTTAGGAGCACAAGATGCGAAAGCCAAAGCTACCACAAAAAATAAAATTACTTTTTTCATTTCTTCTAAACTTTTAAAATTTGACATGTTTGTTTTGCAATTCAAAATCGGTACAAAGGTACATCATTTTTTGATTATGCATTAATAAATATCATTTTTTTTTAAAATATTTTTTACTTTAATGAAATTTGCTTCATTTTTCTGTTTTTTGAAAGAAAAAATAAGCAAATCAAAAGTAGATTAATGTCTATAAAAAATAGAGAGTCCGATAAAATATTATCGGACTCTAATTTCGTAAATAAATTTACGTTTTTCTTAATTACATAGCAGGAGCTACAGTGTCAACAGCTGCAGTATCAACAGCAGCAACAGTGTCAACAGCAACAACTGCTGTAGTGTCAACTGCAGGAGTTTCTTCAGCTGCTTTAGGTGCACATGATGCAAATGCTAATGCTACTACACAGAACAAAAATACTTTTTTCATTTCCTTTAACCTTTAAAAATTTAACATGTTAATTTTGCTTTTCAAAATCGCTGCAAAGTTACATCATTTTTTTATTGTACATTAATAATTATCGGATTTTTTTTTATTTTTTTGCGGCAGATCGAATATTATTTGTATTTGCAAGATATTGAACGTCTTGTGTACGTTAAATTGCTGATGAATATAGATATCTTTTGATACTTTTCTTTGGTGTTTTCTCGAATTCGTGAGGATAAAGCTGAATTTTAGAAATAGCTTCGTAGGATGCAACAATCGAATTGAGCGTTTTCTTGTTTTCTTCCATTAATTCTTCAAGTTTTTTTTGATCGACTTGCTCAGCATCTACAGCTTCATAATCGGGGCAAACCAATGCAATCAATTTTCCGTTGCTTTCAATAACGAGGCTCTCCATTACATATGGCATGTTATTTAATCTGGCTTCGATTTCTTCAGGGTAAATGTTTTGTCCGCTGGCACCAAGAATCATGGTTTTGTTACGTCCGCGGATAAATATATTTCCTTCTGGATCTACTGTTCCTAAATCTCCTGTGTGTAACCAATCATCATTATCTATAATTGAACTGGTAGCCTCGGTATTTTTGTAATAACCAGACATTACGTTTTCTCCCCGTACGCAAATTTCTCCAATTCCGGTATTTGGATCTTGATCTATAATTTTGACTTCCATTATATCCAGAATTTTCCCTGCAGATTTAGGTGCGAAATTTTTTGTGTTCGAATAGCTGATAAGTGGTGCGCATTCTGTCATTCCATAACCAATAGTAAATGGGAATTTTATTTTGTGAAAAAATTCTTCTACTTCAGCATTCATGGGTGCTCCACCAACAACAATTTCAGAAAATTCTCCACCAAATGCGTCAACCAGTTTTTTTCGAATTTGTGCTAAAATCGTTTGATCGAGAAACGGGATACTTAACACCCAACGCATGGATGGTTTGGCCAGCATCGGTTGAATTTGCTTTTTGTAAATCTTTTCGATAATTAGCGGAACGCAAAAGATAACGCTGGGTTTTACGTCGGCGAAAGCTTTAAGTAAAATTTTGGGTGATGGCGTTTTTCCAATAAAGTATATGTGGCTTCCAGCACACACTGGAGTTAAAAAATCGAAAGCACAACCGTAAGCGTGAGCTAATGGTAAGAATGAAACGATTCTGTAACCTGGTGCAACTAGTTTTGTTCGTAACCCGAAAGTGATATTTCCTGCCAGTGCATTTCCGCTGGTCATTACTCCTTTGCTAAAGCCAGTTGTTCCTGAAGTGTAGTTTATCGAAACGAGTTGATCGTTTGGTTTGTCCAGATACCGAACATTATCGCGATAAAAACCTTGAGGATATTTTGAATGAAACAGACTGTTGATATAATCTGGTTGAAGATATTTTAATACAAGTTGCTCCTGAACCGTATTTTCTTCAAGCTCAGTTTTGTTTTCTTTGTTTAACAGGGTGATGCAATTGAAATTGGTGAGTGAGAAAACTGCTTTAATTGTTGATAGCTTTTCTTCTTCAATGCTTTCCCAAATGTTATCTCCGGTAAACAATAATTTTGATTCGGAGTGATTGACAATATGATGTACATCGTTTGGATTGAAGTCCTGCAGGATTGGAACGACAATAGCACCATAGGTAACTGCAGCCAGGTATGTCACGGCCCAGTTTGCATTGTTTCGACCGATTAACGCTATTTTATCGTTTATCTCAATTTTACATTGATCAAATAAAATATGTAGACGGGCGATGCGTTTAGCAACATCGGCGTATGTTAGAGTTACTTCTTCTCCGTAATTGCTGAACGCAGGTAAATCCCAGTTTTGTCTGAAAGAATCTTCGAACAATCGAATAAAGTTCTCTTGAATCATATTGGTGAGGTGTGTTTTTTTTGCTTTTGTAATTTTTTTGACCAGCAAAAATAATAAATAGTTACACATATTAAAAGAAGTTGTGCAGGATTATTGAAAAAATTACATGCTTTACAACATAAATAATTGTCTGTTTTACTGTGGAATAGTGAATTTGTTGTGATTTTGAAAGCCTCGAACGATAAAAAATAGCTATCTTTGCGCGATATTTTTCAGAGATAAAACAAAATAACATATCGGACTTTATGAATATTTCGTATAACTGGCTCAAACAATTCATCAACATAGATGTAACTCCGGATGAATTGGCAAAAGCGTTGACCTCTATAGGACTTGAAACCGGTGGGGTAGAAGAAGTGCAAACCGTAAAAGGTGGATTGGAAGGATTGGTAATTGGTGAAGTACTTACCTGTGTTGATCACGAAAATTCCGACCATTTGCACGTGACTACAGTAAATGTGGGCGAAGTCGAGCCCCTTCAAATTGTTTGTGGTGCGCCAAACGTAGCTGCTGGACAAAAAGTGGTGGTGGCAACAGTTGGAACCAAATTATATTCGGGAGAAGAAAGTTTTATGATTAAACGTTCAAAGATTCGCGGTGTGGAATCGTTCGGAATGATATGTGCCGAAGATGAAATCGGAATTGGAACGAGTCACGATGGAATTATTGTACTTCCAGCTGATGTAAAAGTGGGAACTTTAGCAAAAGATTATTACGGAATTAAAAGTGATTATCTGTTGGAAGTAGATATTACGCCGAATCGCGTGGATGCTGCTTCGCATTACGGAGTTGCTCGTGATTTAGCCGCCTATTTTGCTTTGAAAAATCCTTCGGTAAAACTTGCAAAACCTTCTGTAGATACTTTTGCTGTTCAAAATACAAACTTGACAATTCCGGTGATAGTTGAAAATCCGGAAGCTTGTCCGCGCTATTCGGCGGTAACTATTTCGGGAGTTACCGTAAAAGAATCTCCTGAATGGTTGAAAAATGCATTACTAACGATTGGTTTGCGTCCTATTAATAATATTGTAGACGTAACCAACTATGTATTGCATGAAATGGGGCAGCCGCTACACGCTTTTGATGCTGATAAAATTGGCGGTAAAGAAGTTCGTGTAAAATGTATGCCTGAAGGAACACCGTTTGTAACGCTTGATGGTGCTGAACGTAAATTGAATGCTGCCGACTTGATGATTTGTGATGCTGAAAAACCTATGTGTATTGGTGGCGTTTTCGGTGGCTTGACTTCCGGAGTAACAGATATTACAAAAAATGTATTTTTGGAAAGTGCGTATTTTAATCCTGTTTCAATTCGCAAAACGGCGCGTCGCCACGGATTGAATACGGATGCTTCGTTCCGCTTCGAACGTGGATGCGATCCTGCCAATACTATTTATGTATTGAAACGATGTGCGTTATTAATTCAGGAAGTTGCCGGTGGTCAGATTTCGAGCGAAATTGTGGATGTTTATCCGCAGGAAATCAAATCATTCGAAGTAAATGTTGCGATCAAAAAAATCAATTCATTAATTGGAAAAGAAATAGGAACCGAAAATATCGAAGCGATTCTTTCGGCTCTCGAAATGAAAATATTAAGCAAGAATGACGAAGGTTATGTGCTTGAAGTTCCTGCTTATCGTGTTGATGTACAACGTGATGTTGATGTGATAGAGGATATTCTTCGAATCTATGGTTATAACAATGTGGAAATTGGCGAAACACTGAAATCGACATTAAGCTATAGCTCGAAATCGGATAGCTACAAGTTGCAACACATGATTTCTGAGCAATTGACGGCACAGGGATTCAATGAAATTCTGAATAATTCGCTCACAAAAGGTGGTTATTATAATGATTTGACAGTTTTTCCAGCCGATCATTCGGTGAAAATTATCAACTCACTAAGTTCGGATCTTAATGTAATGCGCCAGACTTTGTTGTTTGGTGGTTTGGATAATATTGTTCGCAATGTGAACCGCAAAAATACCGATCTGAAATTTTATGAATTTGGTAACTGCTATTATTACAACGCTGAAAACAAAAAAGAAGGCGAAACTTTAGCGGCTTATTCCGAAGGCTTCCATTTAGGAATGTGGATTACAGGAAATAAACATGCACAATCGTGGGTTTCTCAGGATGAAAAATCAAGCATTTTTGAGCTGAAAGCGTATGTCGAAAATATATTCCTTCGTCTAGGTTTGGTAATGAAAAATCTTGTAACAGGGGAATATTCCGACGATTTATTGAGCGAAGCGCTGACCGTTTACACGTTTACACAAGAGCAGGAAAGAAACTGGCGGTTTACGGTATCGTTCATCCAAAAATCAGAAAAATGATGGATGTTGACGTTGAAGTTTATTATGCCGATTTGAATTGGGATGCAATGGTTTCCGAATTGAAAGGACATAAAGTGCAATATCGCGAAATCTCGAAATATCCCGAAGTAAAACGTGATTTGGCATTGTTGCTGGATAAAAACATTGCTTTTGCCGAAATTGAGAAAATAGCATACGAAACAGAACGAAAATTGTTGAAAAAAGTAAGTTTGTTCGATGTGTATGAAGGCAAAAATCTGGAAGCCGGAAAGAAATCGTATGCTGTAAGCTTTATTTTGCAGGATGATACCAAAACGCTTACCGACAATCAAATCGATTCGATTATGAAAAAACTGCAATCGAATTACGAAAATAAATTACAGGCAAAACTGCGCTAGAAGCTAAGACTAAAAAGTAAAAAGTGAAAAGTAATTATGTCGGAGAATTATAATTTCAATGAGGTTTTTAGAATCAGAACAAAAAAGCTTGCTGTTGCTATCATTTTATTTTACTCGCAGTATTGCAAAAAATCTGACGAGCTTAGAATAATTGGTAAGCAATTATTAAGGTCAGGAACA
>QKGU01000036.1 GCA_003250325.1 Paludibacter sp. | reverse complement strand
CCTTCGGTATCTTTCGACGCTTTATCCCAAACTTCACGGTTGCTTACTTCAAACAATAGAATTCCATCGTGATATTCCTGCATCAAAAAGCGGAAATCGTCGTATTTTTTTTCTAACTGGCTGTCTTCGTAGGCCAGCAATTTACTGTCGACAAACGCACTGAATTTTTCAGCTAATTTATCCGAAGTTAGCGTTTTTCCTCCTGTTTTAGTCGTTTTCAGATAATCAATAAAATCTTTTTGATTGAATTTCTTATCTGCAAAGCTGAAAAGAGGATTTGCCATTGAAGCTGTCTTCACATAAAACAACGAATCAGAAGTTACATCTGCATTGTCAGCCAGTTTGTATAGTTCATCCAAACCTTGTTTTGGTTGCTGGTAATTATATTCTGTTCTGAGTTTTGCCAAAAATGCTTTTTGTCCGAAGTTAGCTCTTTCGTCGCGTTTTATTTTACGTTCGATATCAGCTTTTGTGTTTTCGTAAGAATCAATTCCTTTTTTGTCAAGCAATTTTATGATATGCCAACCGTAAGGTGATTGAATTGGTTTCGACACGTCTCCAACATTTTTAAGTGCAAATGCTGCATTTTCAAAATCAGGTACCATACGTCCTGTTCCAAACCAGGGAAGTTCTCCGTTTTTGCTTGCAGATCCTTTGTCCATCGAATAAGTTTTTGCAAGTGTTCCGAAATCATCTCCGGCCAAAACTCTGTTGTAAATCGAGTCAATTCTAACTTTCGCTTTTGCGTTTGCTGCAGTATCGCCTTGCGAAGTAAACATCATGATGTGAGAAACCAAAATCTCACCAAGTGAGTTTCTGCGGGCATGAACTTTAATGATATGGTATCCAAATGCAGTACGAACTGGTTTTGATATTGTTCCCACCGGAGTTTTATATGCCATTGCTTCGAATGGATACACTGTGCGGAAAGCTGAAATCCAACCGATATGACCAGCATTTTGTTCTGCTGATTGGTCCTGAGAAACATCTTTGGCTACTTTACCAAAATCTTCTTTTTGAACGCGTTTTGCGATATTGTTTATTTCGTTCCATGCTTTCAATGTATCTTCCGGAGTTGCATTTTGAGGAATGCGGATAAGGATGTGACTTACTTCAACATCTTCTTTCATTCGGTCGTATGCTTCCTGTAGGAGTTGATCATCAACTTTCTGATCGGTAAGATATGGTTTTGTCAATTGCGAACGGTATCCGGACAACTCATTTATGAAAGATGAAGTTGTGTCAATGCCCTGAGCTTCGGCTTCTTCAACTTTTAATTTGAAATTGACAAACAGATCGACGTATTCATCAAGAGTTTTCTTGTCGAGAGAATTGTTCGAATTGTTTTTGTTGTAAATGTACTCAAACTCTGATTTTAAAACAGGTTTTCCATTGATGGTCATCAATACAGGATCGGCGGATTGTGCAAATAAATTACCTGAGAAAAGAATAAACGCTAAGAACGTAATTAAAGGTGATTTCATAAATTATTTTAGATGTTATATAAGCTTTAATTTAACGGTGTTGACCTTATCTGAACTTAAACGGGGTTTTGCTTGTTTTGTTGTATTGTCATAATTAAAAGCTTCGCAAAGTTATGATTTAATATTTATAATAAAAATAAATGACTCTGTTTTTTAGTATTTATTAATCGTAAGACATTTAACTTTGAATGACTTTTAAAATTACCACAAATTAAACGATGTGTTGTTTGATGTTCACAGTTGAAAAGTTCTGAATTCGTAAAACATTTGAATGGTAATTGAATTTTGGCTATCTTTGCACAATTTTTATATAATTCCAATATGGCACAAATATTAAACGACATTTCCAGAACTTTTAGTGAATACCTTTTAATTCCGGGGTTAACCACAAAAGAATGTAACCCTTCGAATATTTCACTAAAAACCCCACTTGTGAAGTTCAAAAAAGGAGAAAAAGCTCCTATTCATCTCAACACGCCGTTTGTATCAGCTATCATGCAATCTGTTTCCGACCACAAAATGGCTATTGCACTAGCCCGTAACGGTGGTTTGTCTTTTATTTATGGTTCGCAGGGGATAGAAGCACAGGCAGAAATGGTGTTCAAAGTAAAAACATATAAAGCCGGATTTGTGGTTAGTAATGCAAACCTGACTCCTGAGAACACTTTAAGAGATGTCATTGCGATGAAAGAAAGATCGGGACACGGAACAATTGGAATTACCGAAGATGGAACCTCAGATGGAAAACTTCTAGGAATTGTTACAGGGCGTGATTATAGGGTAACACGTGATAATCCGGATAAGAAAATCAAAGATTTTATGACTCCGTTTGAAAAACTTGTTACCGGTGATTTTGGAATTTCAATTAGCGAAGCTAACGACATTATTTGGGATCACAAACTCAACTGTTTACCAATTATCGATAAAAATCAGAATTTGAAATATCTCGTATTCCGCAAGGATTACGAAAACCACAAAGCTAATCCCAACGAACTTTCGGATGACAACATGAAACTTCTGGTAGGAGCCGGTATCAACACCCGCGACTACAAAGAACGTGTTCCGGCATTGCTTGATGCGGGTGTAGATGTTATGTGTATCGATTCTTCTGACGGTTTTTCTGTGTATCAAAAAGAAACAATTGAATATATTAAAACAACGTTTGGCGAACATGTAAAAGTAGGAGCCGGAAACGTGGTGGATAGAGATGGCTTTCTTTATCTGGCCGAAGCCGGAGCTGACTTTGTAAAAGTTGGTGTTGGTGGTGGTTCTATTTGTATTACCCGCGAGCAAAAAGGTATCGGACGCGGACAAGCTACTGCTCTTATTGAAGTGGCACAGGCCCGCGACGAATACTACCAGAAAACCGGAATTTATGTTCCAATTTGTTCTGATGGCGGAATTGTACAGGATTATCACATGGTGCTGGCAATGGCTATGGGTGCAGACTTCTTGATGATGGGACGTTATTTTGCTCGTTTTGATGAAAGTCCGACACGCAAATTGATGGTAAACGGAAACTATATGAAGGAATATTGGGGAGAAGGTTCAAACCGTGCCCGCAACTGGCAGCGCTATGATATGGGTGGAAGCGAAAATCTGAAATTCGAAGAAGGTGTTGATAGTTTCGTGCCTTATGCTGGAAAGCTAAAAGACAATTTAGATATTACCCTGGGAAAAATTAAATCTACACTCAGTAGTTGCGGTGTTATCAATCTAGATGATTTAAAACAAAATGCCAAAATTACACTTGTTTCATCCACAAGTATTATTGAAGGTGGAGCTCACGACGTAGTGGTAAAAGATACAAGAAATACAAGTAACTAAGCATTTTTTAATTGATATATTTTAGAAAGGATTTCATAGTTTATGAAATCCTTTTTTATATCTATTTTTCAGTGGAAATTTTCTTCGATTTATTCAGAAGATATAAATAATTAGGATTAATGTAATTGTCTTAAAATTTAACAATAAAATCTATTGTATCAATTGTTACTACTACACATTTAACATACAATATCAAATATTATTAAAAATTATTTTCATCTTTGTCATGAAAATATACATATTCCGTTGGTTTTGATCAGGTAGTTTTAATTTATAAAAGTGCGGGGTCAGCACTTAAAACTCTGACAAGGTGTCCATGAAACCAGCACAACTACTCCGTATTACGGCTCTATACGGCCGTATTCCATTTCTTTTATTCTTTTTTCTGATTTTTAGTTCAATGTCTTTTGCCCAAAAAGGAACTTTAAAAGTATTTTCTGAGCTAAAAGGAGTGAATATCTATCTTGATGATGAATTCAAAGGAACCGATGTTTCTACTTTCGATTCAGTTTCGGCTGGAAGTCATTATATCAAAGCGATTAAAGATGATGTAATAATTTTTGGAGAACTGGTGACTGTTAATATAAATCAAACTGCTACTGTGCTTATCAAAGATACAAAAGAAGTGCAGGACAAATTACTGGCAAGGAAGTACAAAGAACAGGAAACATATCGTTCCCGGAAATTAGATATTTTACAGGATACAAAATTGGTAACCACTACTACAGGAAATACACAAATAAACGAAAAAACGAAAAGTCTTTACTTCCCCGGATATTATTCCGTTTTAGGTGGTTCGACTACTTCGGGGAATGTTGCCACAAACTCAACAACAGTTACCAAGACAGAAACCTCGTGGTTTATAATACAGGGAAATCAAAAAATTGATTTTAAAGAATTTGCTATACTAACAAATAATACTCTGTATTTCAGTAATTTAAACGATTTTCAAAATAAATTGGCCGAGTATGAAATTCTGAAAAAACAAAAACCAAAATGGAAAGTGGATTGGACACCTGTATTTGTCGGTGGTGTGTTTATTGGTCTTGGCGCGCTTTTTTATGATCCGGCTGTGAATCCTTTCGATGAAGATACGCCCACTGGTAAACAACTTGTTAAGGTTTTATGTGTGTCAAGTATTTTAACGGGAACTGTAGCTTTTTTTGCAGGTTTATTCAATCACGTAAAACCCAATCCAGCCTATCCTGCTTTCATTAACCCAATTACAATGGATACTGCCATTCGGGATGCAAAAGAATATAACCGAAAACTGAAAGTAGAATTAGGACTTCCGGAAAGCTTCGAACCTCAAAAATAGAATTTTTATTTTCAATGATGATTTCTCATGACCTTATTTTATGTGCGGTGTCAGCACTATAAACTCTGACAAACATACAATGAGAAAGAATTTAATTTTTTTATTTTTTATTCTCTTTTTCGCATGTTGCGAAACTAATGATAACCAAAGCCCAAATAACCAAAATCGCGGTTCATTGGTTCTGAAAATGACATATAATTCATCCAAAACAGCTTCTAATATTAGAGCAAGAAATATTAGTAATACTGCGTCGTACTACACTCAGTTTGGAGATTACATTACAAGTATATCACCAACAGTTTTTATTGAGAAATTTCTGGATATGAGATTATTCAGTTGGGAAAAAACAGACAACAAAATGCTTGATGCTATAAGTTTCAATGTAATTGATAACAATACTCCGATGGACTCTTGTAATCGAATAGCAGATTTCAGTGGAAATGCTTCTGTGAATTTTAATGTCGATTTGAGTTATATAACAGGAATGGCAATTGACAGTGTAGTATTCAATATATTTGTGTTTATGAGTATGTTTTATTATCAGGAATTTAACATCCCTCAGGAATATAATTCTGTTCCTGAGCTAACATATTTATGTTTTAATACTGAACATATAAATTTTGCTACATCTGAAGTTGGTGGATACAGAGATGGATTGGCCGTAAAAGGTGTCAGTACACCATTTATAGCACCAGCTTTTATTCCAAATTGGACAGGAAATTATTCCGGTGCAGATTTCACTTCATTTCCCTGGTGTTATGTACTTGGTAGTTGCGATTCGACTTATATATGGAAAAGTACAATAAATGGTGTAGAAGCTGAAAGTATCGACAATCCTATTGGGCAGGGAGGAGTATTGATAAGAAGTAGTGCCTTTAATAATATAACATTGCATTTCCCAAAAAACGGAGAGACAAAAAACCTCATCGGAACAATGACTTTTGACACAACGGATTTAATTCAGGTATATGCCGGTACGGATAACATTCCATTTACTTCAGATGATATTTTTGTGTATGCTCCCAGATATTGGGAAAGAATTTCGGTCAATTTAATATCGGAGTAGCTGACAAAAGTATCTTTAGTCTTATTATAGTTATATTGAGTAAAATCTATAAGCAATTAAAACTGTGCAGTGTCAGCACGATAAACTCAGACAAACATACAATGAAAAAAATAGCCATTTTTTTGTTTACATTAATCATTTTTACCTCTTGTGAAGGACTTTCTTCTCTTTTTGAGAAAAAGATTACCATAAAAGGAAAAATTTCGTCGGCATCAAAAGTGCTGACTGACAGAGTAAAATCAAGTACCAATTCGTTGACTCTCGCAGATGCGACCAAGGTGCTGGCATATTATGGAAACAAATACGCACTGGCCAATATTAAAAATGGTAGTTTTTCTATTCAGGTGCCTGATGGCGCTGCAACCTGTTTGGTATTTCTGGATGCGAACAATCAGTTTATTGGCAATCTTTTTGCTGGTGGGTTGAATGTTTTGCCGTTGATTGGATTGGAGAATACATCGAGTATTGATTTGTCAACGTTGACACTTGATGGAACGCGGGTAATTCCTGCAAATGATCCGATTGGTACCACAATTCCTGTTTCGGAAGAAGAAATCAGTTTTATACAAGCAGTAGGATCATATTATCAGACTTTAGCCAAGAACCTTGATATGGACAACGATGGTTCCGCTGACATATTGGATGGCGATCAAATCAGGGTTAATTCGGTGGTAAATGTTTATGCAGGGACTTATGGTACAGACTCTAAACAACCCAGCATGATTGATCCTGCAAATTTTATGGTTAACTACGGACTCAGAATTGCCGGAGACTCCAAAATGTATGACATAGATTATAATACTTCGCTTACTAACGAAGCTACACAATCCAGTATAACGTTGTATTGGGATCCAATCAAAGCAGATCCGAGCATGCTTGATCAGATAGGCTATTTGGAATTTATACTGATTTTTCAACAAAATAATCCTCAGCAAGGTCCTAATCAACCTGGTACACTTCCGTTTGCCGATGGAGTTTATACATTCAAGTTAACCGATAGCAGGCAGTACAGTTTTAATTTTTCGAATATTGATATGAAAAATTATATGATGATAATTAGTCGAGCCTTAAAAAGCCCATTTTCGTATTATATTATTGTTGATTTGGTAAAACATAGCTTTTATCAAGTCAACAATTTGTATTTTAAATTCGAGCCAAAAAGATGATTTCCATTTATTCATCATCCTTTTGAAGTT
>QKGU01000312.1 GCA_003250325.1 Paludibacter sp. | reverse complement strand
TTCATTATTTGGGGAATATGGCTCATTATTCGCAGTGGGCAAAAACAGAATGCCATTTCCTAATGTTATATTGCGAATAGCAACCCATCTCTGAAAAATAATGAGCAAAAAAAAATCGTCGGACGTCGACTATACAAAAGTAAAACCGTACAATCAGGAAGAAGAAAAAACAGCGCAATTGGCGCGCATGTTCAACACCATTTCCGACAAATACGATCAGTTTAACGATATTATGACCTGGGGCTTGGCACGCGTATGGCGAAGAAGTGCGCTGCTGGCTCTGAAAAAATACAAACCTCAATACATCCTCGACATAGCAGCAGGAACAGCCGATATGTGCATCAAATCATATAAGTTTCTGCAACCCACAAAAGTTACCGGAATCGACATTTCTGACAAAATGTTGGATATGGGACGTTTAAAAGTGGACAAAGCCGGACTTAGCGAAAATATTAATTTAGAGGTACAAGACGTTTCTGCAATGAGTTTTTCCGATGCAAGTTTCGATGCAGCGACCATTGCTTTTGGCATTCGCAATTTTGAGAAGCTGAACGAAAGTCTCCAACAAATCAATCGCGTATTGAAGAAAGGCGGACATTTGCTAATTCTTGAAATGAACGAACCAGAGAAAGGACTATTGTTTAAAGGATATCAGCTATACACCAAAGTTTTTGTAAAAATGACTTCCCGTTTGCTTTCCAGCGACAAAAAAGCTTATGATTATTTGCAGAATTCAATGCACGCTTTCCCAAATGGCGAAAAGCTGATTAGAATTCTTTCCGAAAACGGTTTTAAACTGAGTAAGTACCGCAAGTTTACTTTTGGTGTTTGCAGTATGTATTTAGTGGAAAAAGTATAGTAAAAACGTTTGGAGGCTCATCACATAATCTTTGAGATAATAAAACTTGTAGCTCAAAACTAATTACTTGTAACTATTTATTCCCAATCTCCCGATTGTTTTCCGGCTACTGATTCTACAGTAAGTTTAAGCAAAGTCATACGAGCTAAAACTGCTTCATCGTAAACCAGTTCACCTTTTGCTCCATATTTTCGCATAATCAAATCCAGTCCTGCTTTTTTAGCTGTAGCGTCATTTTCAATTATCACAGAACCTTTTCCCATTGCCGAGCGATATTTCACTGTCCAATCGCAAGGTCTTTCACCTTCAATTATTTCGGTATAATACTCTATTTCAAAGCTCACGCGTTTATTTTGCTTTAGAATATCCATTTTTTTGCCCGAATGAGCCGAATGGACATAAATTACACCTTCGGAATACGCAAAATTCACAGGAACAATATAAGCTTCGCCATTGTCAACAAATCCAAGTCTGCAAATTCTGGATTTAGTCATCATATCGTTAATCACATTCTCATCTGTGATTTCTTTATCTATTCT
This sequence comes from Paludibacter sp., assembly GCA_003250325.1. Taxonomy (GTDB): domain Bacteria; phylum Bacteroidota; class Bacteroidia; order Bacteroidales; family Paludibacteraceae; genus Paludibacter. Next base: position 384 of record QKGU01000312.1, on the reverse strand, counting down.
TCTCATAATCTTTCTTTCACAATTGTTTTAGGCTATAGTTAATAATTGCGTTGTTATTATCTTATATTTTCAGTTTTAGACCTCTCCCTAAATCCCTCTCCCATGGAGAGGGACTTTGAGGAGGCTCGTTGAATGAGCGAAACCTGATAATGTTGATGCCGTATCCCCTTTCTCCATGGGAGAAAGGGTTAGGGATAGAGGTCAACACAATAAAGACTTTTCAACGCTAATTTTAACTACAGTCTTATCTTATTTCACACCTCTCAACAGATTGATGTCTCCTTTGAGAATGTATTCCCCTACCCTTCTTTTCGTTTCTTTGTTTGGCTCTGATTCCGGATCATAATCGGAACCATAAGCTTTTATAACATAAAAATACGGACC
>QKGU01000206.1 GCA_003250325.1 Paludibacter sp. | reverse complement strand
TTTCCCACTCCGGGAGGTCCCCAAAGAATAAACGACGCAATCCTCCCCGACTCTATCATTTGACGAAGAATCGCTTTTTCACCTACCAGATGTTTTTGTCCGATATAATGTTCAAGAGTCTGTGGTCGGAGACGTTCGGCTAAAGGTGGCATACAGTTTTTATTGATGTGAATGGTACGGCAAATGTAGTAATAATGACTTAAAATAACAAGATAAGATTTTGTCGTCCGAAAGCTATTTCAGGCTTTTTTGTAATGCAGTTGTACTAATCCTTTGTTAAATGATGTGGAACTTACAAGTTTCAGATTCAACTCCGAACGGCCATCACTAAACAACGGAATTCCATCACCTAATAATACAGGAATAACCGATATATAAAATTCATCTATCAGGTTGTTTTTCAATAATTCATTGACAACCTTTGCTCCACCATCAATAAAAATATCTTTCCCATTTACAGCTTTCAACTTCTCAACAAGTTCTTTTAAATCACCCGTGTAGAAATTTATTTTATCTATCGGTTCTCTATTTGTACGAGTTATTATATAGGTTTCTTTATGGGCATGAGGGAAACCGATTCCGAACGAAAGTACTTTATCGTAAGTCCTACGCCCCATAATTACCGTGTCAACAGTTTTTATAAAATCGGCATATCCGTAATCCTCTCCTTCTTCCTGAACGATAGAAAGGAAATCAATATTATCGTCTTTCGTTGCAATGAAACCATCCAAACTCGTAGCAATATATAAAATTACTTTTCTTTTATTTTTCATTTCCTTCGGCTAAATTTATCAATTCCCGAATGGTTCTGAGGTTTCGGGTAGTTGCACTCACTTTCAGTTTATTCTCAAAAAAAGTGTTTGATAGTTTTGACTGACCATAATTCTTCGGACAAAACAAATACACAACTTTATCTTTTATTACAAACTCATCAGGAACATATTTTGCTGCATCAATCTTGTCAATTTTTTCCTTTTCAGGAATATCGGATAAGAAAGTGACGTAACAGTGTACTGAATCTTTTGTTTCATCTTTTTCAAACGGATTATTTTCAATTGAGTTTTTCAACTCATTAGTTTTCAATAGTATTGCCGGCACATCAAAACCAAATTTTTCAAGAATAGCATCCGATATTTTTTTCTGCAAAGCCTCAATGTTAGTATTTTCAAAATCAAAAATCACATTTCCACTTTGAATATATGTTTGAACATTTCTAAATCCTGATTCAGTAAACATTTCTTTGAGCGCGTCCATTTTTATCTTTTTCGTCCCGCTGACATTTATTCCACGCAACATACAAATATATCTTTCTGCCATATAGTTTCTTTATTTAAAGTTGATATAACAAAAAATGCCAATGTAGCGTTCACTGACTCATTGGCATTTTCCGGATGGCAGTTTTTAAGTAGCCATCCAAAACACTTCCTGATTATTCCAATAGAATAACCTAAAAATAAATCTTGTAGCTTGTATCTAAATTCTTGTAACTATTTATATCTTTTTCAGGCCTTTCATTTCTGCTTTCGTTGCTCTTTTGATACTGATTGCCGCCCCGCCTCCGGGTGCAAGCTTTTGTTTCAACACCGATTTCGAATTGACAAGCACTTTCTTGATCTGATAAACCATCGGATTTTCTTTCCAGTCGGCATTTTCGCCATCTCCATAAATAGTTGCGACATACCATTGTTTCGGATCTAAAAAGCTAAACGAAACAACAGCTGTCCGTGCGTTCTCGTCGGTAATTGCCCCGACAAACCAATCATCAGTTCCTTTTGCTTTACGCGCCATGGTAATGTAATCTCCGGGCTCAGCTTCCAGATATTTCGTATCGTCCCAGTCTACTGCCACATCTTTTATGAATTGGAAAGCATCCATTCTTTTTTCGTAATTTTCGGGTAAGTCAGCTGCCATTTGCAAAGGGCTATACATAGTTATGTACAATGCCAATTGTTTTGCTAAAGTAGTATGCACCTGATTAGGATTTCCGGGTTGATAATAACTCATCTTTATTTCAAAAATCCCTGGCGTATAGTCCATCGGACCGCCCATAAGTCGTGTAAACGGTAAAATAGTTTCATGCTCAGGTGGATTTCCGGCACTCCATGCGTTAAACTCATTTCCACGAGCGGCCTCGCAAGCCATCCAGTTCGGATAAGTACGATGCATACCTGTTGGGTGAACCGGTTCATGCGCATCCAGCATAATTCTGTTTGCAGCCATTTTTTCGGCCACCCGGATATAATGGTTCACCATCCATTGTCCGTCGTGATGCTCGCCACGTGGAATTATCCAACCCACGTATCCTGTCTTAACGGCATCGTAACCATACGTTTTCATCAATTCTATCGCTTTATCGATACGCCTTTCGTAATTAGTTACAGCACCCGACGTCTCGTGATGCATTATTAGTTTTACCCCCTTCGAATGAGCATATTCGTTTAAATATTTTATATCAAAATCCGGATAAGGAGTTACAAAATCGAACACTTCCTCTTTCCAGTTTCCGTTCCAGTCTTCCCAACCTACATTCCATCCTTCCACCAACACACCGGCGAAACCATGTTCAGCGGCAAAATCAATATAACGTTTTACATTTTTCGTTTTTGCTCCATGTTGTGGCAACGGAGTCAACGCATTCCAATCCGTATCTTTCAGGCGAATATTCGGTGCATGCGCATAATCCCACGACATTGTATTAGGTACGTGCATTCCCCACCAGATTCCAATAAACTTTTGTGGTTTAATATAGGATGTATCGTCAATTTTACTGGGTTCGTTCAGGTTCAGAATTGTTTTCGAAGCCAGAATATCCGATGCCTTATCGCTGACAATTACTGTACGCCACGGAGTATGTTGGGGAGTTTGAATGTACACTTTCGTGCCAACAGCATCCGGAACCAGCGATGCCGTGAGAACAAAATTTTTCTGATCAATCAACAAATTCATCGCCGAATAATCCACTAGTGCAGCTTCAAAGACACTTATGTAAAGTCCATCTGCCGTTTTCATCAAAAGCGGAGTTTGCACAGCATTTCTTGCAAAATAACCGTGCGTCCCTATTCCGTTTCCATCCACTGTCGAACCATCTACTTCCGAAAGCTTAGTAGTGCTGTAATAATACTCATTGGTATCGTAAGCACCCGGAATCCAAAATGTTTTGTGATCGCCGGTGAGAGCAAATTGCGTACATTCGTCGACAATCCTGAAATAATTCAGTTTTGGCTGTTTATCAAACTCATACCTGAACCCCAAACCATCATTAAAAAGACGAAAACGAATCTTCATGGTTCGGTCTTCGGTTTTTTGTTCCAGTTCTACAAGTAACTCATTGTAAGTATTCCGGATTTCTTTCACTTCACCCCAAACAGGTTTCCACGAATCATCCACTGAAGCTATTTTAGTATTTTTAATACTAAAACCGTTCCGAAGCGAACCCTGATTCTTAAGTTCAAATCCAAGTTTCGATGCCTGTATTACCGGTTTTTCTTTATACGCAAGCGAATACACCGGTTCACCCAAGGCGTTTACAGCGAATTCAAGTTTAAAATTTTTATCAGGTGAATACAGATTTTCCGCCACAGAAAAAGTGACCATGAGAAAAGTAAAAAATAAGAACGCAATTTTTTTCATAATAGTTTGTTTTTTAGTTTGTTCTTAATTCTAAAACAAAAGTACGTAAAATTTGATTTCTCAATTACAAAATAAAATTTAAATACAAGCATTAAATATTGAAAATTGCTAATTTGATTTTCAATTTAATTCATATTTTGACTTAATTACAGAATAGAAAATTAATTTTTATTGAATAATTGCTTTAAAGCTAAAAAAATGAGGGGAATTCGGGATTTTTTTACGAAATTTGCACCCCAAATACACTTATATTTTTTTTTAATGAAAGCAAATAATGAAAAATGGCATGGAAATTCGAAACCAAAGTCGAATGCGGGTGCCAGCCGTGATGGTAAATCATTTGAAAAACGCGATGTGAAATCGATACTGAAAGGCTCAAAAGGGGCATCTAAATTCGGTTCAGAAAAACCTGCGTATGATGAAAAACCCCGTAACTCTGAATTTAACAGAAATGAAAACAGTCGTCCTTCTTATGGCAACAATCGCCCATACGATAACGACAACAACAGTAGACCTGTTTTTACTCCTAAAAAATCATTCGAAAGCCGTGGCGATAAACCCGCTTTCCGCGAACGTAAACCTTACGAAAACCGCGACAATCAATCCTCGTTCCGTCCACGAAAACCATGGGAAGACCGCGACAATCAATCTACGTTCCGCCCACGCAAACCTTGGGAAGACCGTGAAGGAAAACCTGCGTACGGAGAAAAAAGATATGGAGAAAACAAATATGGGGAAAACAGACAAGGAAGACCTTATAAAAGTTATGATAATGACGAACAACGCACAGGCAAGCTAAGCTTTAGAAAGCCGGGCGATATTCAAAAACCTGAATTTATCGAAACCCGTTTCGACAACAAAAAAGACGGAGTTACTTTCCGTAAACCTTACCGCAAAAACGACAATTACGACCCAAATTCAAAATACAGCAACAAAAAGCAACTTGAATTCCGTAAAGCAACAGTCGATCTGACAAAACCAGTTCGTTTAAATAAATTTTTGGCAAATGCCGGTATATGCTCTCGCCGTGAGGCCGATGAATATATCCAGGCTGGTGTTATCTCGGTGAACGGACAAATCGTTACCGAAATGGGAGTAAAAATCCTGCCTACTGATAAAGTTATGTTCCACGATCAAACAGTTCGTTCGGAACGCAAAGTGTACATTTTGCTGAACAAACCAAAAGACTGTGTAACCACAGCTGAAGATACACACGATCGTTTGACCGTTTTGGATTTGGTAAAAAATGCTTGTAGCGAGCGTATTTATCCTGTAGGACGTTTGGATAGAAACACGACCGGTGTACTTCTTTTGACAAACGATGGTGATTTGGCTTCAAAGCTTACTCATCCGAAATTCGAGAAAAAGAAAATTTATCACGTAACGCTGGATAAACCTCTTGAAGAAGAAGATTACAAAACTGTATTAGCAGGTGTAACGTTAGATGATATAAACATTGCTGCCGATGCGTTGGAGTTTGTAAAAGAAGGTGATTTGAAACAGGTTGGAATCGAAATTCACTCAGGACAAAATCGTGTGGTTCGTCGTATTTTCGAAAAACTTGGTTACAAGATTATTCGCCTCGACCGTGTTTTCTTCGCCGGATTGACAAAAAAGAATCTGGCTCGTGGAAAATACCGCTTCCTGAACGATCGCGAAATCAATATGCTGAGAATGGGAGCATACGAATAATTAAAAATGAAATAAAATTCATATTGAAAAGCTTTTCTGCATTTTTTGCAGAAAAGCTTTTTTGTTTTTGCCAGACTAAAAAACATTCGTTTTCAAACTATTGTTATAGTTTACAAATCGAATACAATATGAAAAAAGTCGTTATAGCTGGCGGTACAGGTTTTATTGGAAGTTATATCGCCCGCCGCTTCAAGGATTCAGGTTACGAAGTATTGATTGTTTCCCGCTCACCGGGACATGTTTCATGGGAACCAATGGTACTCGAAGAAGCAGTAAACAACTCCGAACTGGTAATAAATCTTACCGGAAAATCGGTCAATTGCAAACACACAGAGGAAAACAAAAAAGAACTGATCGATTCGCGAATTGAACCAACCATTTGGATTGGGAACGCGATACAAACATGTGAATATCCACCAAAACTATGGATAAACGCTAGTGGCTCGGGAATTTACAAACCTTCGACAACACATGCTGCCATAGAAGAAGACAATAAAAGCGGAACGGATTTTTTATCTGATCTGGTGGAACTGTGGGAAAAAACTTTTTTCGGATTCAATCTGAGAATGACCCGGCAAGTCGCCTTAAGAACATCAGTCGTATTAGGCAAAAACGGCGGAGCATTAAAACCGCTTGTTACCCTGTCTAAATTAGGATTAGGAGGCAAACAAGCTTCCGGCAAACAGATCGTCAGTTGGATTCACATTGAAGATTATTTCCGAATCTTGATTTTCCTTCTGGAAAACGATTCAATATCCGGTATCGTAAATTGTACTTCTCCTCAGCCAGTGGAGAACAAAGTTTTTCAGGAAAAATTAAGAGCGGCATTGAAAGTGCCTTTTGGAATACCCGCTCCCCGCTTTGCCATCCAGATGGGTGCTTCCTTTATCAATACCGAAGCTTCCCTCCTACTGAACAGTTCGTATGTGATTCCCAAGCGTCTCAACGATTCGAAATTCAAGTTCTCATTTCCTGAAATATCAGCAGCATTTAAAGATCTATTAGACTGATTTCTCAAGTTTAACTAAAAATAGAATTTGAACAATTAACCGATATTCACGTTTAATATTTAAGAATGTTTTCAAACAACAAAATGAATCTTCATATAAATTTTAAAAAAAAGCTATGAATAAATTGACTATTATTTTTATTAATTCATTATTTATTTTCCTTACATCATGTTCAACCTCTTTGATTGGGACATGGAAAGTGGATAAATTTCAAACCTACGAATACGGACAATCAGGTTCAATAATTAGCGACATCGGAACCCTGAAATTTGAAAAAGACGGAACCGGACAAAAAGATCTGAAATACACTTTAATGAATATGACCGTAACCGACAATATGCCTTTCAGGTGGGTAATCAATGATAATACGATCACTTTGCTGGGCGAGAAATCGGATTTGATCAGAACATGGATAATTGTTGAAAATGGCTCCAGTTATCAGAAATGGCAATGCACCGACGGGTATAACATGGTGCAAACGCTGATTATGAAAAAAGTAAAAGAAGAAAAAAATTAATGTGATAGAAAAATAGTGTCTAACAGGTGTTTTTTTGAACGCAAATTACGCAAATTA
>QKGU01000124.1 GCA_003250325.1 Paludibacter sp. | reverse complement strand
TAATTTTTTGCTGCGGCACGAATAAGAGAAATTCCACCGATATCAATTTTCTCAATAGTGGTTGCTTCGTCTGCGCCCGCTGCAACAGTAGCTTCGAAAGGGTATAAATCAACAATTACAAGATCAATTTCTGGAATTTCGTATTCAGCAATTTGCGTCTGGTCTGTTTCTAAATCGCGACGGTTAAGAATTCCACCAAATACTTTTGGATGCAATGTTTTTACTCTTCCGCCCAAAATTGAAGGATAACCTGTCAGATCTTCCACTGCACTACACGGAATATCAAGTGATTCGATAAACGATTGAGTTCCGCCTGTAGAGATAAATTCTACTCCGTCCTCGTGAAGTTTTTTTATGATTATATCAAGATTATCTTTGTGATAAACAGACACTAATGCTCTTTTAATTCTCTTTTTTTCCATTTCCCTTTTTTTGGTTGATTTATGGGATGCAAAGCTACAAAAAAATAGTTATTTTATCAACACAAAAACAGATTGATTTTGAGCGCAATTTATTTTTAGTGAGTTGATACAAAAATCAACAATATTATTCGAATTTTGAATTGAAACTTACTGATTTGAATGTTGTTGCTTTCTTTTCTTGAATATTTAAATGAAGTACAATGATTAAAATGCAGATAAGTTGTGAAAAATATGGCGAATATATTTGCAAGTCAGAAAAAAAGCAGTACTTTTGCAGTCCGATTTTAGCGTAATCTCTGGCAGAATAAGAGAGGTCTGTGAATATTGCGCATAATTATTTATTAAAACAAAAGCAATAATGGACTTAATTAAAGTTGCAGAACAAGCATTCCTTGTTGAACAAAGTCATCCTGAATTTAAAGCCGGAGATACAGTAACAGTAGCTTACCGTATCAAAGAAGGTAACAAAGAACGTGTTCAGGAATTCCGTGGCGATGTAATCAAAATCGTTGGTCACGAAAACAAAAAACGTTTTACTGTTCGTAAAATTTCTGGTAACGTTGGTGTTGAACGTATCTTCCCAATGGATTCTCCGTTTATCGAAAGCATTACAGTAAACAAACGTGGTAAAGTTCTAAATTGTACTATTTGCGTGCACTTACCGGTAAAAAAGCCCGTATCAAAGAAAGACGCGTGTAATCGCAGCTTTTCGGAAAGAAATAAAAAAGAGAAATTCGTGAATGCGGATTTCTCTTTTTTGTTTGTAAATTTGTTGGTCGCTTATTAAAATACAAAAGCAAAACAGTGAATATCCCAAACGAAGAACATAGATCGAATGCGTTGAAAATCTTCAACGCGGCAATTGAGGTAGTGCAGCCTTTGCAATTGCTTCCAGTACATGTGACGTTGACGGACGAAACACTTTCGATTTGCGAGCAAACCTTATTCTTGTCTGAAATTAAAAAAATCTATGTCGTCGGTGCAGGAAAAGCGTCTGCCGGAATGGCTGTTGAGATGGAACGAATTCTCGGTAATTTAATTACAGAAGGATTGGTTGTCACAAAATACCAACACAGTCAACCAACAAACTTTATTAAAGTGATGGAAGCAGCTCATCCTGTCCCTGACGAAAAATCGGTAGAAGGAGCGGAGCTGACTAAAACGCTTTTGGGAAAAACGCAAAAAGGGGATGTCGTTATTTGTCTGCTGAGTGGAGGAGCTTCGTCACTTTGGTGTGATGTCCCAGTTGGATTGACGTTAGCAGAGATTCAATCTGTTTTTGATATTTTGCTGAAGTCGGGAGCGGATATTAATGAGATGAACACGGTGCGCAAGCACTTGTCATCATTCAAAGGAGGGCAGTTGATCGAATATTGTGGCGAAGTGAAAGTTTTTTCTTTGATCATAAGCGATGTTCCTAACGACGATTTGAGTGTGATTGCCAGCGGGCCTACCGTTCCTGATTCTTCTACTTTTGGAGATGTGGTGCGAATTTTGTTGAAATACGATCTGTTTTCGAAAATTCCGAAAAATGTATTGCAATATATTTGCGATGGACTTACAGGAACAATTCCTGAAACGCCAAAACCGGGAAATAATTTATTTCAAAATACGTTTAATAGCATTATTGGAAGCAATTCCGTTGCGCTGAAAGCAGCTGCTCAAAAAGCCAAAGAGCTTGGATATAATGTTATGGTAAATGAAGATTTATTGGCAGGGTTGGCAGATGAAGTTGCCGTAAAAATAATTTCTGAGTTGAGTGTTTTGAATGAAAAACGGCCTTTTTGCTTTTTACAGGGTGGAGAAACAACAGTGGTCGTGAAAGGAAATGGAATAGGCGGACGAAATCAACATTTGGCACTTACAGCTTTGAGCGAGATGGTTGAAAACTCAAGTGAAGAAAATACTGTATTGCTTTGTGGCGGAACAGATGGAACTGACGGGCCGACTGATGCTGCCGGAGCAATTGTTGATAAATGTGTTCTTGCAAAAACGAAAGAACTTGAGCTGAATCCCAAAGAATTTCTTTCGAATAATGATGCGTATCATTTTTTCGAACAAACGAACGGACTTCTTATCACCGGACCAACCGGAACGAATGTGATGGATATTTTGCTGGCAATTTGCTTCTGATTCGATTGAAATTGCTTGTTTGTTGTGTATCAGGGAACTATGTTTGTTTTCGGGTTGTTCAAAAAAAGAGTATATTTGCAAGTCAGTTGTTTTTAGACTGAATATAATTGATTATTTTATATATATTATTATAAATCATGAGTTTAATTAGCGAAACCGGAAGGTTTTTTCTATTAATGCAACGGGTGTTTGTTTTGCCTGACCGTTGGAGAATGTTTTTCCGACAATTCCCTAAAGAATTGGAAAAACTAGGTTTGCAGTCTTTGCCTATCGTAGCCATTATTTCGGTGTTTATTGGTTTTATCATGACCATGCAAACCAAGCTGAATACGTCTAACCCTCTTTTGCCTGTATATACAACGGGATTGGTAACGCGCGATACCTTGTTGCTTGAGTTTTCGTCCACCATTTTATGTTTGATTCTTGCCGGAAAAGTGGGATCGAATATAGCTTCAGAAATAGGAACCATGCGCATTACTGAGCAGATTGATGCACTCGAGATTATGGGTGTCAATTCGGCAAATTATCTTATTCTTCCAAAAGTGGTGGCTTTTGTGGTGATGATGCCGTTTTTGGTAATTTTCAGTATGGGACTCGGACTTTTTGGAGGATATTTTGTTGGAATACTTACTGATATTCTGACCACGGGCGATTATCTCATAGGTATTCAGTATGCGTTCATTCCGTACTATATTTTTTATTCGTTGCTCAAGTCAATGATTTTTGCCTTTATTATATCTTCGGTGGCAGCTTATTACGGATATTATGCTTATGGTGGAGCGTTGGATGTGGGTAAAGCAAGTACAAATGCTGTTGTGAACGGAAGTATTCTGATTTTATTCTTCAATATTCTCATTACAAAAATAATGTTGAATTAAAATTCGCAATAAGAAGTAAGACAGAAAGAAGAAGAATTTTAGGGCTTTGATGTTTGAAAGTCTTTATTCTAAAAATCAATCGTAAATTCTAAAATCGTAAATCGTAAATCAATAGGATGATAGAAGTAAAAAATGTAGACAAATCGTTTGATGGCAATCATGTGTTGAAGAATGTGTCGGCTGTTTTCGAAACCGGAAAAACCAATATGATTATTGGTCAGAGTGGTTCTGGGAAGACAGTTTTAATGAAGAGTATCATAGGCCTTCACAGGATTGACAAAGGGAAAATTGAATACGATGGAAGAAATTTACCGGATATGCATATGCGCGAAATTCGTATTTTGCGAAAGGAAGTGGGAATGCTTTTTCAGGGCTCGGCACTTTTTGATTCTTTAAGCGTTCTGGAAAACGTAATGTATCCGCTCGAAATGTTTTCTCCCTCTACAAAAGAAGAAATGATTGAACGTGCGCGTTTTTGCCTGAAACATGTGAACCTTGAGGAAAAAGCATTTGGTTTGGCTCCATCGGAAATCAGTGGTGGGATGCAAAAACGTGTGGCTATTGCACGGGCTATCGCACTACAACCAAAATATCTTTTTTGTGATGAACCAAACTCTGGTCTCGATCCACGAACTTCATTGATTATCGACCAGTTGATTCACGAAATTACACAGGAATTCAATATCACGACTATTATAAACTCCCACGATATGAACTCAGTGATGGAAATCGGAGAAAATATCATTTTTATTGAAAAGGGTGTGAAAGCATGGCAGGGAAGCAAGGAAGATATTTTTCATGTGGACAATGAATCGTTGAACGACTTTGTGTTTGCATCCGAATTATACAAAAAAGTAAAAAAGGTGAACCAATGAAAATTATTTCGTATAACGTAAACGGCATACGGGCGGCACTTACCAAAAACTTTGTAGAGTGGCTCCAACAGGAAGATCCTGATGTGTTGTGCTTGCAGGAGACAAAAGCGCAACCGGATCAGATTGACACGATGCTTTTTGCCGAGTTGGGTTATACGATGTTTGTGCATTCGGCCGAGAAAAAAGGATACAGTGGTGTTGCCATTCTAACTAAAAACGCACCCGATAATGTGGTTGTAGGCATGGATCATCCACGCTATGATGCCGAAGGACGAGTTATTCGAGCCGATTTTGGTGATTTGTCTATTATCAGCGTTTATATTCCTTCCGGCTCGTCGGGTGATGAACGTCAGGCTTTTAAAATGGATTTTCTGGCTGCCTTTTTACCTTTCGTGACCGAACTTCGCAAGTCACGTCCGAATCTTGTTATTTGTGGCGATTATAATATTTGCCATAAGTCTATTGACATCAATAACCCACAACGTCAGGTTGGTGTGTCCGGTTTTTTGCCGGAAGAACGTGAATGGTTGGATCAATATGAGGCAACGGGGATGGTGGATTCGTTCCGAGTATTCGATCAGAGTCCTGAAAAATACAGTTGGTGGAGTTATCGTGGCGGTGCTCGCTTCAGGAATGTGGGTTGGCGTATCGATTATCATTGGGTCACCGAAACGTTGAAAGATCGGTTGAAAGGAGCTGCTATTCTTACGGAAGCAGTACATTCCGATCATTGTCCGGTAATGGTGGAAATAGAAGAATAAGTATCTCATAAAGAACATTTCAGAAGAAATTCTTCACATAATGCATCTTTTCTTATAAAAAATAATAAAACTTGAAAGAACTCGGTTGAAAGATTTAAAATGTTTTTAACTTTGTGCTTTCAAAAAAATATCAGTATGAAAATTAGTCACTTCAGGCTTTTTGTCCCTCTTTTTGTAATAGTTCTTCTTTCGTCCTGTTTGGGAACCAACGATCCGACTACTTATTCGGATAATCCTACATTTGTATCCCTGAAATTTGCAGAAAATGATAGTATCCCTAATCTTGAAGATGCTGTTTTTACCCTCGAACTCGATGGCGCTGATTCAGTGATTGTGAATCTGGATTCGTTACCCTATCAAACCAGAATTGATAGTGTTTATCCAACGTTCTCATTTAAAAGCACTGGTGGAACTTTGCTTTATTATTCTGATGGTACTACGAAAGCTCTCACTGGAACTGATACCATTGATTTTAGGTATGTAGTGAAAATAAAAAACACTGCTCTTGATTTGGATTCTTTACACAGCAGAGTTTACCCGATAAAGGTAAATGTCCATCAGGTAGAACCTGAACTCTATGTGTGGAACAAGGTGAGCGATAATCTGGACAGTCATGGTGCAGTTCATCAGAAAGCGGTGTATAATGAATCCATTTATTATTTCGTAAATAACAATTCGGAGAGTTATCTGTATGTTTCTTCGGATGGTTATAACTGGGAACCGGAGAAAACGGTAACAGGTTTACCCGCTGATGTGACATTTAAGGATTTGACAGTTTTTGATAAAAAATATTATCTAACTTCGGGCGATAATAAAATTTATTCGTCTGTTGATGGCATTAGTTGGTCAGTAAAGCAGTTGAATGATTATGAGTTTAAATCCTTATTGTTTTCGATGAGTAGCAAATTGTGGGCAGTAGTCCAATCGGATGCTGACAACACAAAACATTTTGCCAGTTCCGAAGATGCAATTACCTGGGCAGTCGATCTACAAACAGATTTCCCTTCAAATTTTCCGGTTAGCGATTTTATTGCTCATTCGTTTTTCTCCCGTACAGGCAAGGCCAAAGCCTTGGTTGTAGGAGGTGTTGATGCTGATGGTAATACGTTGCATACTAACTGGAATACTGAAAACGGAAAATATTGGCGTGATTTTAGCGTTGAAAATAAAACGTTAGATACCCTTTCTGCCGGAGGTTCTATTATTTCGTATGATGATAAATTGCTTGTTTTTGGCAAAAGAAACAATGTTGTTGATTCTGCGTATTATAAAATGTCGAAAGATGAAGGTTTGACCTGGGAAATCCCGGATACAACATATACATATAATGTTTTGCCCGAAGATTATAAAGCACGAAACTATATTTCTGCGATTGTATTCAATCCAATGACTTATAACAAGAAAACTACTTACACACTGGATCAGGTGAGAAATTCTAACAGAATATTTTTGTTGGGAGGAGTTAGCAAAACACAAAGTTTATCGGATGTGTGGACAGTAAAACTCAACAGAAAAGACTTTTTATTGCAATAATACGGGGAACTAATTTTTAACTAATAAGGCTGTCTCAAAATAAAAATTGAGTCAGCCTCTTTTTTGTTTTATTTCAATTCGTTCAGAACATCTTCCAGCGTCATTAAACTTTGCTGACCCGTTTTCATATTCTTCAACATTACTTTTCCTTCGTTCATCTCCGTCTCCCCGACGATTGCGACATAAGGAATTTTCTTATTGTCAGCATAGCTCATTTGCTTTTTCATTTTCGCAGACTCTGGATAAATTTCAGCGTTTATTCCAGCATTTCTCAGCTCCTTCAGCAATGGCAAACAGTACATCAACTCAGCATCACCAAAACTTACAAAAAGAATTTGTGTTTGTTCGATAGAAGTTTCAGGATACAAATCAAGTTGATTGAGAACGTCATAGATTCTGTCCGCGCCAAACGAAATTCCAACGCCCGAAACGCCATCCATTCCAAAAACTCCGGTCAGGTTATCGTAACGCCCACCGCCGGTAATACTTCCAATCTCAACATCCAGTGCTTTCACTTCGAAAATAGCTCCGGTATAATAATTCAATCCGCGAGCTAATGTCAAGTCAAGCTCAATTTGGGTTGACAATGACATGGCTTTACATAATCCGAAAATTGTTTCTAATTCAGCAACACCTTTCAAGCCAATTTCAGAAGCCGATAAAACGGTTTTTAGTTGAGTCAGTTTTTCCTCGTTCGTTCCACTGAGTTTCAAAATCGGCTGCAGTTTGGCAATAGCTTCTTCCGAAATACCTTTCGAAGCGATTTCCTCGTTCACTTTGTCCAACCCGATTTTGTCCATTTTATCGATGGCAACCGTAATATCGGTTATTTTCTCCGCTTCACCAATAATTTCGGCAATACCGGATAAAATCTTACGGTTATTAATCTTAATTACAACATTGATCTTCAATCGGCGATACACTTCATCCACAATCTGAATCAATTCCAGTTCATTCAACAGCGAATCGCTACCCACCACATCCACGTCGCATTGGTAAAATTCGCGGTAACGACCTTTTTGAGGACGATCGGCACGCCAAACAGGTTGAATTTGGTAGCGTTTAAACGGGAATGAAATTTTATCGCGGTTTTGCACCACAAAACGGGCAAAAGGCACGGTTAAGTCGTAACGCAGCCCTTTTTCTGAAATTTTTGTGGTCAGCTTCGTGCTGTTTCGTCCCAGCAATTCATCATCAGTCAATCCGGAAAGATAATCGCCGGAATTCAGAATTTTGAATAAGAGTTTATCGCCTTCTTCGCCGTATTCTGCTGGAAGCCATAAAGGCGAAAAACATCTTTTATTGTGTTGAATATATAATTGCGATTCGCCATTTCCTGCGGCGTAAAATCGCGTGTTCCTTTCGGGATGGAAGGTTTTTGTGCCATACGAATAAACTTGCCCCTTTTGGCGGGGGACTTAATTATTTTACGAAAACTTTTGCGAAGGCATCTCAAAAGTAAGAAGAACACAAATAAAGCAAATAATCGCAAATTTCAGCAAATCATAATTGATTATATTTCTGTAAGATATAAAACAAATTATCAATTTTATTTGTGAAAACTTGCGTAATTTGCGTTCAAAAATCTCTTTATGAACACCTTCTTTTCAGGTAAGAAAAAAGGCATCTCAAAACAGCTTTTGAAACGCCTTTTATTTTTTCCTAGGAATCGGAATTATTTTCTGATTCCCAACTCTTTGATAATTGCACGGTAACGTTCGATATCTTTCGCCTTCAAATAATCGAGACGACGACGACGTTTACCTACAAGCATAACCAAAGCGCGTTCTGTACTATAATCTTTTTTGTT
>QKGU01000020.1 GCA_003250325.1 Paludibacter sp. | reverse complement strand
TTGGGAATGCTCGCCGGGGTAATTGTCGGTTATATTTTCATATTACTGGGCTTCGGTCAGTTTGTATCTCAATGGATAAAGCCCTGGGGAACAATTTTTATTAAGTTGCTTAAGTTGATTGCTGTCCCATTGGTGTTCGTATCGCTGATAAAAGGAGTGACAGGGATGAAAGACATGAAAAAGCTGTCGAAGATTGGACTAAAAACACTGACTATTTATATTGCTACTACAGCCTTCGCCGTTGTTTTCGGGTTGGGGATGGTTAATTTGGTGAAACCCGGAAATTTCTTTCCACGTGAAAAGGCAGATGAATACAAATCGAAATTCTTTGACAATGTATCATCAAAAACAGAAAGTGCAGAGAAGTTGAAAAATACGACTTTCATGGATTTTGTGACGGATATTGTTCCCGAAAATATTTTTGCTGCAGGAAGTGACAACAGCAAAATGCTTCAGATTATTTTTGTCGCGTTGCTGGTTGGTGTCGCAATTGTTGTGGTGGGCGAGAAACAGACGGCGGTATTGCTGCCCATTGTCGATGCAATCGATGTGGTCATTCTGAAAATTGTGGATATGATTATGATGCTTGCTCCTTTTGGTGTTTTGGCTTTGATGGCGGGACTGGTGGTCGATTTTGCCGGTGACAAAGATATGTTTGCCGCTTTGGGAATGTATTCGCTTACAGTGATCGTATCTCTTTTGGTGCTGGCTTACGTTTTATATCCGGTTTTGATAAAACTTTTTACAAAAACAAAGATAAAGGATTATTTGAAGGCTGTTTTCCCGATACAATTAGTGGCTTTTTCCACCAGTTCGAGCGCGGCTACATTACCATTTACGATGGAGCAGTCGCAAAAGGAATTAGGCATTTCGGAAGAAGTTTCCTCCTTCGTTCTTCCGGTGGGAGCAACGATAAATATGGACGGAACAAGTTGTTATCAGGTGATTGCCGTGTTTTTCATTGCTCAGATTTTCGGTATCGATTTGAGTTTTGCGCAAATAATGACCATCGTTGCGCTGACGATTCTGGCATCGATCGGTACTCCCGGTGTTCCCGGAGGTAGCATCGTGATGACGGTAATGGTATTATCGTCCGTTGGAATTCCTATCGAAGGACTCGCGCTGATTCTGGGGCTTGATCGGCCGTTGGATATGTTGCGGACAGTGGTAAACGTAACTGGTGATACTTTCGTGGCGAGTGTGATGAACGAAAGAAAATGATTTTAGAAAATTTGAACAAAAAACCGTTGAAATGTTTTATCTATACAATCGAAAATAATTACAACTATGACACAGGATTGGTTACCTTATCTTGAACCTCTGATGGATCAGTACGCAAAGCGCAAACACCCTCTCGACTATAAAAGCCGCTATCAATTGCTGGCAATGGTTATCCTTTCGGCGCAGGATTCCGATAAACATATCAATGAACTTGCTCCGGCTTTTTTTGCGGCTTTTCCGTCGATAAACAGTCTCGCCAAAGCTTCAACCGACGATCTTTTTCCTTATATCAACACGATAAGAAATTTTGGAAATAAAGCATCGTGGCTGATAAAGCTGGCACAAACGGTGGGCGATGACGATAAAATTCCCCATACGCAGGACGAATTAACCAAACTGCCGGGCATTGGACGGAAATCGGCCAATGTGATCATTCGCGAGTCGGGTGATAAAGGCGAAGGCGTGATTGTCGATTTGCACGTGGTGCGGGTGGCTCCGAGAATTGGTATTGCAAAAGGTACTCAACCTGAGAAAATAGAAAAACAGATTATGGCAATTGTGCCGCAAGAGCGATGGAACGATATTGGAATGGCGATTTCTTTTCTGGGTCGCGAGATTTGTCGCCCTACAAACCCCAAATGTGAGCAATGCGTGGTAAATACTGTTTGCCATTTCCATAACGGAATTTCGGAGGCTGTAGCAGATAAAACGGCTCCGAAATTGTTCTGATTCAAATTTAAATTATGGAAGTTGCCCCGTCGCATTACGGATTATCCTCCCGGGTTCAATTGGAAGAAATCGGTGAAAATCATTTAGGATTACGAAAAGTAATAAAAAGTCGCATTATCCGCAAAGATGCTGCAAAGATTGTCGAGACTGTCCGACAAATAAGAGGCGTAGCTCCCGGAGTGAAAATTACGCTTATTTGTACCCGGAATATCTGTTCCAAGTCGTTGGCTCTGCTTCACGAAAATGGGGTAGAGGTGAGATACTGTGAAGAATAAAAATGTATGAGGGTATCTAAAAAGATTTTTTTGAACGCAAATTTCGCAAATTCAATTCGCAGATTCTTTCTATAATAATGAAGATTTGCGTTGATTTGCGAAATTTGCGTTCAATTCTTTATAATCTCAAGTCAACTTCGACTCGGATTTCTATAACCTAATAGGCGTGATGGTCGTTGTTCACATCTTCGAGATCAATTCTGTTTTTCTCCATCGATCGCCACGCATAGAAGATATATGCCAAAACCACCGGGATAATCAGCGAAACTATCGACATGGCGTTTAGCGTAAACTCGCTCGACGACGAATTGAAAATCGTTAGCGAACTTTGCAAATCGGGAGTCGCCGGGTAATAAGCCGTGTTGTTGTATCCAACAGACAGTAACAAACTACAAACTGTAATAACAGTGCCGATTCCGGCAAACCAAATTCCTTTTTTGAACTTAGAGGAAATCCATGTTCCTACCACTCCTGTCAGAACTGCTACCACTCCCAAAAGAAAAGCAGCAAGAATTATCGGCATCTCGATAAGGTTGGTGAAGTATTTATATTCTTCCAACGAAACAACCCCTGTTTCAGGATTTACGGCAAATCCATCAGAAAGCAGCGTCCAAATAACGAACGTCAAAAAGAATACTACGAAAGGAATGGCATTGTACCAAAGGAATTTCCTTGAGCGTGCTTCCAACGTTTCGTGGTTCAACCGATTGATGAAAAATAGTACCGCTAACGAACGGGCAAGAAAGAAAACCGCTAATCCCAGCGAGAGGTTACGAACGTTAAGTAACGCTTCCAATCCGTGCCACTCGTTTCCCCACGAACTAATGACCGGAGCAAACTGCTGAGTGATATTGTTTTTGTTTACAACAAAGTCCGAACCAGTGAAAAAAGTGGCTATTGCTACGCCAATCAAAAATGTGCCTAACAAACCGTTCACGAAAAGGAACGTGCGATACGTGTTTTTGCCGAACACATTTCCCGGTTTCGATTGAAATTCGTACGAAACAGCCTGAAGCGTAAAGCAGAATAAAATAATCATCCAAACCCAGTAAGCACCTCCAAAGCTGGTGGAATAGAAAAGAGGGAAGGACGCGAAAAATGCTCCACCAAATGTAACCAATGTGGTAAAGGTGAATTCCCATTTACGTCCGAGCGTGTTCACTAATAACCGACGTTCGTCTTCGGTTTTTGCCAGCGAAAATAACATCGATTGACCACCTTGAACAAACAATAAAAATGCAAGCAGTCCGCCTAAAAGCGATATGATAAACCACCAGTAATGTTGCAGGAATGAATATGTTATCATAATAATTAGTTTAATAAAGTTTATAAATGAAGCTTATGAACCTATTTGCGTTTTAGTGATTTTCTGGGCCTTTTTTTATCTGTCTTATCATAATTCTCACTTCCGCCAATAGCAATCCGCTAAATAAAACGAGGAAGAGGAAGAAGGTGATTTTTACCGAATCGGAAGATATGTTCGATATCGCTGCCTGAACCGGCAAAATATCCTGTATTGCCCATGGCTGACGGCCAACTTCGGCTACCACCCAACCTAATTCACCTGCAATATATCCCAGTGGAATACTTAATAGGCAGATTAATAATAACCATGCTGCATTCTGAATCCTTTTGCGGAACGTAAAAAATAGTACGATGGCAAACAAGCCAATGAAGTACATTCCGAGCATCACCATGATGTGGAATGAATAGAAAACCATTGGAACGTTTGGAATTAAATCTTCAGGTTTGTCGAGATAACCGTAACCAAAGTGAGCATAGTTTTCGTCGAGTTTCGATTTGTAAAGAGTTGCAGCAATAGAATCTTTCGCTGAAACGGCTTTTTTATAATCGGCCAACGCTTGCACAGCCGCTTTTCCGCGTGCTTGTTTTTCTTCGAACGAAAGGGCAGTTCCATTTTTTGTTTCGTATCCGCCTTCAATGATATTCCTGATTCCGGGAACATATGCTTCTGCGTCTCTGTAACCCAGCATCGAAAGCATTTTTGGAATTTCAATTTTAAATAAATAAGGATTTACTGTGTCGTTGAACGATTCTTTGCTCGGATTTAAAATACCAATAGCAACTAAGCCGGCACCGGTTTTACCTTCGTAAAGACCTTCCATGGCCGCCAATTTCATAGGTTGTTTTTGGGTAACCTGATAAGCCGAACCGTCGCCGGTATATGCTATGAGAAGTGAAGAAGCCAGTCCGAAAATTGCTCCAACCAGTATACTCTTCAAGGCGAAATCAGTTTCGCGTTTTTTCAATAAGAACCATGAACTAACGCCAACCACGAACAAAGCCCCCATTACCCAACCCGAAAGTACAGTGTGGAAAAATTTATTGATAGCAACCGGTGATAATAAAATGCTCCAGAAGTCGGTCATTTCATTTCGGACGGTGTCCGGATTGAAAGTCATGCCGGCAGGATATTGCATCCACGCGTTGGCTACTAAAATCCACAAAGCAGAAAGTGTTGCTCCTGTTACTGTCAGCCAGGTTGAAGCCAAGTGGAATTTCTTGCCAACTTTGTTCCAGCCGAAAAACATGATGGAGATAAAGGTTGCTTCCATAAAGAAAGCCATAATTCCTTCAATGGCCAGTGGGGCTCCAAAAATATCGCCCACAAACCAGCTGTAGTTCGACCAGTTGGTTCCAAACTCAAACTCCAGAATAATGCCGGTAGCCACGCCAATGGCAAAATTTACACCAAAAAGCGTCATCCAGAATTTGGTCGCTTTTTTCCATGCTTCGTCACCTGTTCGCACATAAAGCGTTTCCATTATCGACATGATAACGCCCAGCCCTAAGGTTAAGGGGACAAATAACCAGTGATACATTGCAGTCATGGCAAATTGTGCCCTCGACCAATTCACTAATGTAGCATCCAATAATTCCATAATTTTTCTGTGTTAATTATATAGTATATGTAACTAAAGCGCTTTATCGATTAATTCCTGCCCTACATGATTCGAGCGGCTTTCATCGTCTTTGAAATTTGATTTCAGGAAATTGGGGAAAAAGAATATTTTCAGTACGAAAAACATAATGAATAGCTTCACGAGGACAATAATCCAAAGAGTTTTTCCTATCGTCATGCTTTTAAAGCCATCCCTGTAGAAAATATATAGTTTGTGAAATATTGCAGGTGTAGTCATACTTTTTAGTAGTTACAAGAATTTAGCTACAAGTTACAAGTCTTTAAGAAAGTTAAGTTTTAAAAAGATTGAAAGTAACTCTTCCTAAATTTTAGATTACAAAAATATGAAAATATTTGGTTTGATTACAACTTTGTAGAAATTATTAAAGGATAAATAACTCTTTCTATATGCTAATGATTGCAAATATAGTTTTTTTTCCGTATTTCTACGTGAAAACGTGATTTTATGTTCGTGGTTTACTAAAACTGCAACCAGAATTTGTTTTAAGATTACGTATAAATGAGAACCCGATTTATTCTGAATCGGAATTTTTTATCTGTTCCGCTTCCTTTGTCGTTTTAAGCTCGTCGTTTACATTTAAAACAAATCGTTTGTAATAGGAAATAATCAGCGTGGTAAGCGGTAGGGCAATAATCAGTCCGATAACTCCCAAAAGCGAGCCCCAGATAGATAGTGAAAGTAAAATTACGGCAGGATTTAGTCCGGTCACTTTTCCCATTATTTTAGGCGTCAATAGCAAATCCTGAATGAGCTGAACAACAACAAATACGATGGCAATTTCGAGCAAGACAGTCCCAAATCCGATTCCTGATTCGGCAGATCGAAGCAATGCCAAAGCCAACGCAGGAATTACTCCTACGATTTGCAGATACGGAACCATGTTCAGCATTCCGATAAACAATCCCAAAACTACGGCCAGCGGGAGTTGAATAAAGCTGAAGCCTATCGAAAATAAAACTCCAACAATAATTGCCACTAAAGATTGTCCTCTGAAATAGCGGTTCATTCCATCTTTCAGATCATTCAGTATTCCCGAAATCAATTGTCTGTATTTAACAGGAATCAAATTAATCCACTCGCTCGATATTTTTTCGTAATCGAGCAAAATGAAAATGAGATAAAGAAAAATGATAATAATGACAGTAAGCCCGAAAACGAAATTCAATGAATTATTGATGAAATTCCAAAGCTGAGGAGCTAAAGTTTTAAAAGCGTCTATCAGGGTGTCATTCCTCAAAACAGATTGAATATCAGTGTTCCAAATAAAATCCTGAATTTCCTTTTGCCATGATAGCGGTAAAAATCCACCGAGATTAATATCCTTAGAGTATAAAACGATTATCTCAGATAGCTTTTGAATTTCATTGCTCACCAAAGGGATAAGAAGCCAGAGAACGCCACCAATTAAAACAACGAACAATAGTAGCGTTGTGAAAATTGAAAGAATCCTGCTTTTGAATTTCAGAGTTTTCTGAAAGAAAAGGACAATTGGGTTGAGCAAATAGGCCATCAGCCATGCAATCAGGAAAGGCAGTAACACAGCCGTAAGGCTTTTTACCAATAAAAACAGGCCAATAATTATGGCCAAACCAATAAGGATGCGCACCACCCGGTCGAAAGTGTAAGGTTTTGCATTCATTGCTTTAGTTGGTTGAATCGGATTAAACAGGCTTTGAGAAATTCTATTGCATGAGGTTCGAAATCGTTTTGCGTAAAACGTTCGAAATCCTTCGTATGTTTTCTAAATTATTTTTTTGTTTTGCTGTAACAATCCCGGCATATTGGTTCGTATTCGGCCATTTCGCCGAGCAA
>QKGU01000263.1 GCA_003250325.1 Paludibacter sp. | reverse complement strand
ATTTAATGCCAGTGGAACGCAAACGGCTACGCTGAAAAATATTCTCAACTGCGATAGTCTGGCGACATTAAATCTTACTGTACTTTCTGCTGCTTCTATTGAAAACAAAACCATTTGCGAAAATGAATTGCCGTATCTTTGGAACGGATTGACATTTAATGCCAGTGGGACGCAAACGGCTACACTAAAAAATATACTCAACTGCGATAGCATTGCTACACTCCAACTAACCGTTAAACAACCTTCAACTTCAAACGAGTCTTTAAATATCTGTTCGAATGAATTACCAATTTTCTGGCACAATATGACAATTAATTCTGCCGGAATTTATCAGGACACTTTAAAAAATATTATTGGTTGTGACAGCATCGTCACACTGAATTTAAAAGTCAAATCAACATCTCAATCTATATCAACCAGAGCAGTATGTTCTTTATCATTACCTTTTGACTGGAACGGAATGCAACTAACAACGGCAGGAACTTATTCAGCACATCTTACAAATTCGGAAGGTTGTGACAGTATTGCCATTTTAAATTTTGCTATTGAGAATCCTTTAAGATCAACTACAAACATAAACATTTGTACATCGGAACTGCCTTATCTCTGGAACAACAACTACTACTATGATTCGGGAACTTACGAAGCTAATTTCCAAAATACAGACAAATGTGATAGCATTGCTACTTTAAACTTAATAGTCAGCAAACCAACAAGTTCACAGACTATCACTTCTATTTGCGAAGGCGACACCTGTTATTTTAATGGGGAAAAATATACTACATCAGGGAAATATACATTTATGCTAACGAATGTAAACGGCTGCGACAGTACCGCAAACCTTATTTTAACAGTAAATAAACCATCCAGTTCTATCACAGAAGTAGAAGTCGGATTGAGTGGTTTGCCTTACCAGTGGAATGACACCAGTTACACCCGACCGGGAGAACATATTTCAAAAATTAAATTCACCAATTGTGTTGGTTGCGACAGTATTCCTATATTAATATTAAAAGTAGATGCACCCAACAACTCCATTTCCAATATTTCAATTTGTGCCGGAGAAACTTACTGGTTCAACGGTAATAATTACAATCTACCAGGCACTTATACTTATCACGCTATTAACTCAATGGGAAGTGACAGTACAGTCATTTTGAATTTAACAGTGAATCCAACATATAATGTTTCACAAAAAATTGAACTGTTCAGTGGAGAAACGTACAGTATTAACGGGAACAAATATAGTACGGCCGGAACTTACACCGATGTTTTAAAAACAACGTTGGGATGCGATAGTACGGTAGTTACTGAACTCTCATATATCAACATTCCAAACACGCTTACTCCGAATGGAGATGGAATGAACGATATTTTCATGAAAGATTTTCATATTCAGATATATAACCGAAATGGAATCATACTATACGATGGAACTGATGGTTGGAATGGCACTTTTCACAATCGTCCGGTTTCGAAAGATACTTACTTCTACGTTTTGCATTACACAAGAGGAAATGAGGCAAAAACAAAGGATGGATTTTTAATGGTATTACCGTAGCCTAAGTATACAATGATAAAGAAGTACTTTCTTCTCTACATACTAGTTACAATGTTTTCCCAGATATTGGCTCAATCCAATGTCAGGCTGAATAATTATTGGGGAAATCCTCTGAACATCAATCCATCCGCTATTTACGATAAGTATCTGGCAGTCTTCAGCATAGCTGTCCATAAGCAATGGGTTGGATTTCAGGGTGCCCCGGAAACATATTATGCCAGTGCATCAACTTACATCGAAAATTACCACACACAATTAGGATTAAAATTGTTTCAGGATAAAATAGGTTACACGTATACGAGCAATGTGGGGATTAACTATGGTTATGTCATCCCTTACCAATACGACTGGCAGTTACATTTGGGAGTCGGTCTGAATTATCAATTACTGAACTATGACTTGTCTCAAGTTAATTTAAGTTCCACTTCAGACGCTCAGGTTTATCAAAATCTTGTTCAGGAAAATTATTTCAACGCTGATTTGGGCATGGAAATAACCAATAAATCGATGCGGTTGGGGTTAGCCAGCCAAAATTTAATATCGCTGTTTTTCCCTGACAACAAAAAGATACAAACCAACACAAACTTTGCTTATGTAAAATACCGATATTACACCAATGATATTGTCAACTACGGGGTTGGTATTTGCGGCATTCAATATTCCGACTTATATCAGATGGAATTTAATCTTACCGGATATTTTAAATTCAGCAATCATTCAGGTCTTCAGACTCAACCCGATTTGTTTGATATAGGTGGATATTACCGTACAGGAGGTGAATTTGGATTGATTTTCGGATTCAATATTACCGAAG
Source organism: Paludibacter sp. (assembly GCA_003250325.1). Classification (GTDB taxonomy): domain Bacteria; phylum Bacteroidota; class Bacteroidia; order Bacteroidales; family Paludibacteraceae; genus Paludibacter. Next base: position 4,632 of record QKGU01000263.1, on the reverse strand, counting down.
ATTTTCATATTGCATATAGTTACGACTATCACTTTGGAGCAATTAGAACCGGTTCATACGGCACAAATGAAATCGTGCTGACTTACAATTTGCAACGAAAACCAATTTGCCATAATTGCTGGTATTAAATCATTCACTAATTATAATAACGCTGCCATTTTCAATAAAAAAACCTTCCAGAATTTTACTTCTGAAAGGTTTTTTGTGCGGCTGAAGGGACTCGAACCCCCACGCCTCTCGGCACCAGATCCTAAGTCTGGCGCGGCTACCAATTACGCCACAGCCGCATGCTGTATGTTAGCGGGTGCAAAGATACATCCTTTTTTGGTTTCTGCAAACTTTAAAGTCAATTTGACAACAATTTTTCTAATTGCTAGAATTATTGACTCATGTTCAAATGTATTCTTTACTGTCGTAATCTTTTCTCTGAACGAATTGTTGCATCTATAAGATTTTCATCCAGCAAAGCAGAATGTGATGCCCGTATCGGATTAATATCAATTCCTCCTCGACGTGTATACATTGCCGCAATCATCAATTCAGTTGGGTTGAAATAATCGTAAAATCGTTTATAAATCATTTCCACCACTTCTTCATGAAAATGATTTTCTTTGCGAAACGACACCAGATATTCCACAATTGAACTCAGGTCTATTTCGTGCGTTGTAGAAATGCGAACAAACAAATCACCCCAATCGGGTTGATTCGTCACTCTACAGTTTGAGCGCAACAAATCGGAATAAAACAGATATTCATGAACTTCATTCGTCGGTTTACTTTTAAGCAAAGCAGGCGACTCATTAAATTGATTAAACTCCACAGCTTCCAGTTTTTCCATCGGAAGCATTTTCGCTAAATCCTTCCTGGCAAAGTTTGTAAATGGTTCTATAGCCTGACTACAATTATTGAAAAGTGATATCCGAACTTGAGTTTCAAGCAATTTATTCAAATCATTTGAGATAGTTTGTCGTACAGTTTCTTCCGCTTCCACCACCGTCTTCCCGAATTTATCCATATTGAACGAATTGAGATACAGCTTTAAGGACTTCGATTCCACCAGATACTGACTGTTTGCAGGATAAACCATTTTCAAAACTCTTGAAACCGGCAATCCATTGTCAGTAAGAAACGAAACTTCGTAGCAATTCCACACATCAAACCCAACGAAAGGCAGATCATCCGAATTCAGCCCGTAATGAACACGGTTCTCCTCACGCGGTATTCGAAACAAAAGCGATGCATCGTATTTATCGGAATGGGAAATCTTTTTTCCCAAAAGCGAATCGTTTAAATCAAATGGTTTCATAGTCATTCTGTTTAATTGTAAAGTTTAGGCAGACGAAAAAAGACTGTTGTTTTTCGACAACAATCTTTATTTCGTAAATTTGAATGAATAGTTTTCAGAATTCACCTCCCGATTTCAGCGAACATAAGGGCTGCATTTTTCGTTCAGCCATTCTTGTTCCTGTCCGTTCAATCGTGGTGAAATTGCATCGTAAACTTTCTGATGATATTCGTTTAACCAGTCGATTTCTTTGTTATCCAACAAATCAAAATCGATTAACTGTTTGTCAATAGGGAATAAAGTAAGCGTTTCAAATTTGAGGAATTGTCCGAATTCAGTTTTCTGAGCCGGAATTGCCTGCACCAGATTCTCAATTCGAATTCCATATTCGTTGGTTCGGTACATGCCCGGTTCGTTCGAGAGAATCATTCCGGGTTGAAGAACAATCGGGTTTTCGTCCATGCGAATATTTTGAGGACCTTCGTGAACACACAAAAAATGCCCCACTCCATGACCAGTGCCGTGTCCGTAATTCAAACCAAGATCCCACATTGCCTTGCGGGCGAGAATATCGAGTTGAGAACCTCTCGTTCCAGCAGGAAACATTGCCATTCCAAGTGCAATATGTCCTTTCAGAACCAATGTATTGTCTGTTTTTTGCTCTTTTGTTGGCGTTCCCAACGCAACAGTACGCGTTATATCAGTCGTTCCATCAAGGTATTGACCTCCAGAATCCAGCAGCAAAATATTCTCAGGCTTCAATTTATATTCCGCTTCGGGCACAGCATGATAATGAACAATCGCTCCATGACCGGCATAACCGGCTATCGTTCCAAAACTTTCGCCCACGAAGTTTTCTTCCTCGGCACGGAAAGCACAAAGTTTTTCCGATATCGATATTTCGGACAATTCACCGCTGTTCAAATTATTTTCGAGCCACATAAAAAATTTCGTGAGTGCCACTCCATCTTTCACCATCGCTCTACGAACACCGTTCATCTCCACCTCATTTTTCATACTTTTCAGTTTGAAAACTGGCGACATGGAATTCCGAATAGCACAAGTTGTAGGAATCGATTCGAAAAGCGATTGATTCAACTTTCCGCCATCGATCAAAACAGCTTTATCAGGTGAGATATTTTTAAGGGCATCGTATATCTTATTATAATCAGCAACTTCTACATTTTCAGCAGCCAAATACTTCTTAGTGTCCGAATTCAACTTTTCGGGAGCAATAAACAATGTTGCTTTTTCTCCTTCCACAAGTGCGAACGAAATCACAACAGGATTATAATCCACATCATTTCCGCGAATATTAAAAAGCCAGGCAATATCGTCGAGAGCCGAAATCACAAAAACGTCGGCAAACAATTTTTTCATTTCTGAGCGAAGCGTAGTAAGCTTTTCAGTTGCCGATTTTCCGGAATATTTTGTATCAAAAACAAAAAACGGATTCATTGGTATCAACGGACGATCCGACCAAACTTTGCCGGGCAAGTCAATGGAAACCAGCTCCAAACGACTCATTCCAAGTTCAGATTTCATGGCCGCATAAGCATTTACTGAAAATACCTGTGCATTTACACCCACTTTATCGCCGGGTTTAAGCACTGACGAAAGCCATGGAATTATTTCCAACGTTTCGGGCAATCCTTGTTTCATCAATTCTATTCCGGTTCCTTCCAACTGTTCGGCAGCGTGAAGAAAATAGCGGGAATCCGTCCACAATCCGGCTTTATCAAGTGTTACAACAGCTGTTCCGGCAGAGCCATCGAATCCGGAAATCCATTCGCGTTCTTTCCAATGATCGGCAATATATTCGCTGGCATGCGGATCGGTTCCCGGTATAATACAAGCTGTAATACCCTGTTCTTTCATCACCTTCCGCAACAATGCTATGCGATTTTTTATCTGTTCCATTGTATAAAAAATTTATGATTATTCAGATTTTAATTATTACAAAGATAAACAATAACAAAGGACTAACAATTTAAACCGTGAATTTATTATTCTTTTAAAATAAAAAAACTAATCTTTTAATACGGCTTTAATCATCCTGTCGTTACCCGAAATATCTTTTCTCAATTCAACATTTTTGAAGCCTATTTCTGACAATAGTTCTGCACCGGCTTTTGCTGTATCTCTATGCATTTCAAAGTACAGTTCGCCGCCACGATTCAAATGTTCTTTGGCAAATATGGCTATTGAGCGATAAAAAAGAAGTGGATCGTTATCCGGAACGAACAACGCCAAATGCGGTTCGTAATTAAGTACGTTCGGTTGAATTTCCGCTTTCTCTGCGTCAGGAATATACGGAGGATTACTCACAATAATATCCCATCGCGTGCTTATTTCTTCAGGATTCAGAATATCGATTTTTGAAAATTTTACTGATAAATTGTTGATTTCCGCATTTCTTTTTGCCACAGCCAATGCTTCTTCGGAAATATCAAAAGCAAAGACTTCAGCTGTTGTAAAAATATGCTTCAACGAAATAGCAATGCAACCGCTACCCGTACCGATATCCAATATTCTCAACGATGTTTTGTCTTTATTGTCGCGGGCAATCCAATCTACCAATTCTTCCGTTTCCGGTCGTGGAATTAGCACAGAATTATTCACCCGAAAGCGCAATCCATAAAATTCGGTTTCTTCCAAAATGTATTGTATCGGTTCGAATTTCTTTAGTCTTTTGATAATATTTTCTATCAAAAGGTCTTGTTCAGCGGAAAAAAGTGTATTTTTGTTAAGTATAATTTCGGTTCGGGAATAACCGGTCAGCTTTTCAACGATAAGGTAGCCGAAATTACGAATCTCAGTTTCAGGATAAAGTCCTTTAAGTTCGGATTGTATTTTTTGTAAATTTCTTTGCATATTGTTGCAAAGATAAATGAAAAATGCAACAACCCAATTCGGACATTCAGGCATATTCGAAATAAGAACATGGTTGTTGAAGAAAAATATATGCATCGTTGCCTCCAGCTTGCTCAGTTCGGAGGAGGTTACGTGTCGCCCAACCCTATGGTTGGTGCTGTGTTGGTAATAAACGATGAAATAATCGGAGAAGGATATCACCGTCGGTTCGGGGAAGCACATGCCGAACCCAACGCAATCAATTCAGTAGAGAATAAAGAATTACTCAAACAAGCAACTCTTTACGTCAATCTGGAGCCTTGCTCGTTTTATGGGAAAACGCCTCCCTGTGCCGACTTGATTGTAAGAAGTGGTATCCCGAGAGTAGTAATAGGGACGTTGGATCCGCATCCGAAAGTATCGGGGAAAGGTGTGAAAATACTCGAAGAAGCAGGCATTGAAGTTGCCGTCGGAGTGTTGAAACAAGAATGCCG
>QKGU01000403.1 GCA_003250325.1 Paludibacter sp. | reverse complement strand
GAATTTTGTCCCGTTTGCCGACAAGCTGTGGAACGCATGATTTTGTTTTTAACTGAGTAATGTAGATTTAAGTTATTGGTTAATTAGTTAATTTGTTTTAATATCCCTAAATTAACTAATTAACTAATCAACTAATCAACTAATCAACTAATCAACTAATCAATTACTTTATCACAACCATAGTCGCTCCAAATCCGTATTCGCGGAACGAAGCATCCTGAAAATAGTAGTTTTTGTATTGGGTTTTGAGGAGTTTTTCAATCTCTTTTCGTAAAACGCCTTCGCCTTTCCCGTGGATAAATACGATTTTTTGGCCTTTTCGGGTTTTATTTTCGGCAAGTACCTCGTGAAATTTCTCCAACTGATATTGAAGCATATCAGCATTCGAAAGTCCGGATATGTTATCCAATAACTCGTTGATATGCAAATCTACTTCTATGATTTCAGCCTGTTGCTTTGGTTTTATAAGCTTGGGATGATTACTGTTTTCTTTTTGAAAAAGAGCATTTTTTATCTCTTCAGGAGAAATTTGAGTAAGTTTAGTGTTTTCTTCAACGTTTTCCTTTTCCTGAATGACATCAATAATCATTGCAGGTTCTTCGAAATAATCGTTTTCTGTAAAACTGTGAAGTTTATAAAACTTTACAGCGTTTATTTTTAGGTTTATGTCAACAACACTTTGCGGAGTATAGTTTTTTCCTTGTTTAAATGGCAAAAGCTGAACTCTGATTCTTTCCCAATTGCTTAAATCATTTTTAGTTACCTCGGCAATTTGTTCCTGCATATTAGGTTCAATCATTCCGTTGGCTACCGATTTTAAATTGCCGTTTTCGCCGTTTACGATATTATAATAGAGGAAATAATTACTGTCATTCACAAGATAACATTCGTAGTCGGTCGTCTGCAATTGCTTTATGTCAATAGGGAAAAAGGCAAGAAATGCTTTCAGATTTTCGCCATCTGGAGTTTCTATAACTGGTTCGGACCTCACCCCCAACCCCTCTCCAACAGGAGAGGGGAGTATTGGGTCAGGTTTTGTAGTTTTTGTAGTAAAGTCCTTTACAGGGAAATTAGTTTCTACGTTGACTTGTGGAACAACCACACAATCACGTTCCAGAGTCGGTATTTCAAATCCGTCGGCATCTTCCACATACACCAATCCCTTTTTCTCATCAACCCTTGAAACGACTCCTCCTCCAATGGCGTTCAAAAACCGAACGGTATCTCCTTTTTTTATTATCATTTTCTTTTTGTCTGATTTGATATTTGTAGTACAAAAATACTATAATTTTTTAGTTCTTATAAGATTACTAATGCAACTTTGTGGCTTTGTAAATACTGTTTGCTGATTGCAAATTTCGATAAATGAGAGGGTGTTGTTGAACAAATGGAAGTCTTATTACATTTGCGGAAGTATTAACTAAATTATACTAAATTCTGCCAATTTAAGTATTGACAAAGTCCATTAATGTCGGGAAACAAACTTTCTTGATTTATTCCAAAATCATCTAATTTTAGTAAAATATCTTTTTTCTCTTCTTTTGGAATTTCGATGTGAAAAACAGAAATAGAGAGGAAAGAATCATTAAGTGATACAAATTTTCCATTATTTTTCTCAAGAATATTGCGATAGTTATAATTGTGAATTGTAAACCACCCATTTTGTGCTATTATTCGTGCATTATTTAATTGGGGTCTAAGTATTTTGATATGTGCTAGTGAAAATGGGTCATCATTTAAAGAATCAAAAAACATGTCAGACGTTGCTTTGTATATGTAGAAGTGGGAATTATTTGAATAATTATTGTTACTACATGCAAACCATAAAGCAACTAATGGATTCTTTGTCCAATCTAATAATCTTGTAGACATTCCGTGATGTTGATCAATAGCCATTAAATCAATGTCCTTTAAATTTGTGTTGACAAATCTGTCTCCTCGAATTCTAAGTTCGGAAAGCATTTTTTTTTCAATATGAGTAGTGTCTATTTGAGGATTGTTTCTTGCAATTTTTGGTAGTAATATGTTTGAACTTGATTGACCTCTGTATAAAAAAGTTTCTCCATCTATAGATCCTCTTATCATTGCCAAGTCTTTAATAAAATTAGACCATCCATTCCAAATAATTTCTTTCATGTTATAAAAGCACAGAGTTTATAAATAAATATCACAATAACTTAACACTAATTATAAATAACAAATATACAAAAAGATATTTTTGTGTTTAACAAAATCAAAAAGAATATCAGATGAATTTACTAAAATCAGAGGTGATGTTGGATTTACAAGGCTCATATTTTATTTTTTACTACTTTTGCACGGTCATAAAATTAAATTTTTCGAATAGTGAATTCTTTGTCTCCTACCAAGCCCATATATATTGACGAATACGATTATCCGTTGGCTGACGAACGTATAGCCAAGTTCCCGTTGGAACGCAGGGATGCCTCAAAACTGTTGGTTTATAAAAGCAATTCCATTGTTGAAAGTACGTTTTCCGAAATAGCAGGATTTCTTCCGGACAAATGTTTGTTGGTGTATAATAATACCCGCGTTATTCAGGCACGGTTGGTTTTTCGGAAAGAGACGGGAGCGAGGATTGAAGTATTTTGTTTGGAACCGCTGACTCCTGCGGATTATGCGCAATCGCTTGGTGCAACGAACGAATGTGTGTGGAAATGTATGGTAGGAAACCTGAAAAAATGGAAGGAAGGAACGCTCGAAAAGCAGTTAGATATTTCTGGGAAAAGCTGTTTGTTCAAAGCCGATTTACTTCAGTCGAAAGGGAACACGCACACGGTTCATTTTTCATGGGACAATGCTGACGTTCATTTTGCCGATATTTTGGAAAATGCCGGAGAATTGCCTATTCCGCCTTATCTTCATCGCAAAACAGAAGAAAGCGACTTAACGACTTACCAAACAGTTTACTCCAAAATAAAAGGTTCGGTGGCAGCTCCAACAGCCGGACTCCATTTTACTCCTGAAGTTTTTGAGAGTCTGAAACCCAAACAGATTGAAATAGAAGAACTCACTTTGCATGTCGGTGCGGGAACTTTTCAGCCAGTGAAAACAAAGGATGTTGCCGAACATTTGATGCATACCGAAGTGATTGCTGTACAACGCGATACAATTTTTCATTTAAAAGAAAAGTTGGGAAGTATCGTGGCGGTAGGAACAACGTCGGTCAGAACACTGGAAAGTTTGTATTATATTGGGATAGACCTCACCCCTAACCCCTCTCCCAAAGTAGAGGGGGATCTTAACATAATAGGTTTGCATGTTTCTCAATGGAAACCGTATGAAACGGAAGGCTGCATATCGGTAGCCGATGCGTTACAAAATATTCTGGATTATCTGGATCGAACCGGTCAGCATGTTCTTCGTGCGGAAACACAGATAATGATAAAACCCGGTTACGAATTCAAAATTGTGGATGTGATGATTACCAATTTCCATCAACCGAAAAGTACGTTGTTGTTGCTTGTGTCGGCATTTGTAAAAGGAAACTGGAAGAAGATTTATGATTATGCGCTGGGAAATGATTTTCGCTTTTTAAGCTATGGAGATAGTTCTCTATTGTTCCGGGAATAAAATGCAGTTTTAAGAAACCAACTCTGTAATTTTCTTTACAATATTTTCTTCCGTATCGTTAGCAACAATGATTTCTGCCTGTGAATAAAACGGTTCGCGTTTATTTAATCCTTCGGAAATAAAACGGAGCAGTTCGTCACCTTTTCGTTCTGCCAACAAGGGTCTTTTATTGGCTTTGGAACTTTCAAGTCTGTTTCTCAATTCTTCAGGAGTAAGTTTGAGATAGATGGTTAAGCCATGATTTCTCATGTATTCCATATTGTCGAAAAAACAAGGAGCACCACCTCCGGTCGATATGATAACATTCTCGAATTCACCCACTTCATGTAAACAGTTCTTTTCTATTTGTCTGAATTCATTTTCGCCTTTTTCGGCAAAAATGCTGGAAACAGTTTTAAATTGTTTTTCTTCAATATGAGCGTCCATATCCACGAAACTGTAGTTCAGTTTAGCAGCAAGCATCTTCCCAATAGTCGTCTTTCCCGACCCCATATATCCAATCAAAAAAATCCTGTTCATAGTTTTCCTTTTTTTCAGGTGCAAAAATAGTGATAAAATCAGAGCCTCGCTTCATCGTTGTGGAAAAAGAGTAATTTTAAATCAAAATATGAATTTGGAATCCGATGTCATTAATTTTTACACTATCTTTGCATAAATTTTTTATAAATTTACCGTGGAAAAAGAAAGTGCTGTACTACTGATTTTTACCGGTGGAACGATTAGTATGTCCGAAGATCCGACCACCGGAGCTTTGCGTCCCATTGATTTTGATCGCCTGCAAGAATATATGCCCGAGCTGAAACAGACGGGAATCCGAATTAAAAGTGTCCCTTTTTTACCGCTTATCGACTCGTCGGATGTTTATCCACCAGTGTGGGAACGAATAGCTTTGCTGATACAGGAAAATTTTGAAGAATATGATGGCTTTATTGTTCTACACGGTACCGATACAATGGCCTACACGGCTTCTGCGCTCAGCTTTATGCTCGAAAATTTGTCAAAACCGGTAATTTTTACCGGGGCACAGTTGCCTATTGGAATGATGCGATCCGACGCAAAAGAAAATCTGCTTACGGCTATCGAAATTGCTACATCAAAAGAAAACGGGCAGCCAATTGTTCCGGAAGTTTGTATCTTTTTTGAAGATAATCTGTTCCGTGGTAACCGAACCACAAAGAAAAACGCGGAACACTTCAGCGCATTCAATTCTTATAACTATCCACCATTGGCTAAAGCTGGAGTACATATCAAATTCTTCCGTTCGTATATTCATTATCCAGCTTCCGGTACTGCTTTGAGGGTACGAACCAAAATAGATCAGAATGTCGCTATATTAAAGCTTTTTCCGGGAATTACCGAACATACAGTAAATGCAATTTTGAATATTCCCGGTTTGAAAGCTGTAGTTTTGGAAAGCTTTGGAGCTGGCAATGCACCTCGTAAATCGTGGTTTTTCGATGCATTAAAGAATGCAACAGACAGAGGAATTCTTATTGTAAATAAAACGCAATGCAGTACAGGCTCCGTTGAAATGGGACGTTACGAAACCAGTCTGAATTTAATGAGTGCTGGGGTGATGAGTGCTTTTGATTGTACGACCGAGGCAATTGTGACCAAACTTATGTATCTGCTTGGAGAATATACAAATCCTGATGATATCAAGCATCGATTGAGCATAAGTTTATGTGGTGAGATGACAGTGATTTAAATTTTGCGAAGTTAAATGTATTAAAGAAATCGCCAAAACAGTATCCGTTTTTGCGATTTTTTTGTTTGCGGAATTCAGATTATAATACACAAAAAAGCGGGCAATTCAAATAATTTTGAATTGCCCGCTTTTAAAAGTGAAAGTGCGCAGAATGAGACTCGAACTCACACACCGTAACCGGCACTACCCCCTCAAAGTAGCGTGTCTACCAATTTCACCATCTGCGCAAAATGCTGATTGAAATAAAAGTGCCCAAAACAGGACTCGAACCTGCACAGCCTTACGACCACTAGTCCCTGAAACTAGCGTGTCTACCAATTCCACCATTTGGGCAATTAGGAAGAAGTATTATATGGCGAAAAAAAGCGAAACACGTTTGTTTCGCTTTGTTTTTCTCTGAGCGAAAAACGGGACTCGAACCCGCGACCCCGACCTTGGCAAGGTCGTGCTCTACCAACTGAGCTATTTTCGCAAATTATGTAGCAAATAAAAACAGAACTTTATCTGTTTTGTTTAAATGCGGTGCAAAGATAGTGCGTTTTTGATAATTTGCAAATATATGGAATAAAAAACTTCAAAAAATAAACGAAATAGCTGTGGCGCATTCAGTAATTTAGGATATTACATATGAAATTTATATAATAGATGTTGTAATAATTTTTTTAGACAACGTAATTCAACGGTTAATTGATGTGTTTGTAGTAATTTTGTCGCTTTTAAACAAATACATAATGGACGAAATAAGTAAATCCGATAAAAAGATCCTACATACTATTCAATCGAAGTTCAGAAAGGCTATAAGCGATTATAGGTTGATAGATGATAATGACCATATTCTTATCGGACTTTCGGGAGGAAAAGATTCTCTGGCTCTGGTTGAACTACTTGGTGAGAAAATGAAAATTTTTGTTCCCCGTTTTAAGTTGACAGCAGTTCATGTTTCTGTTGAAAATATTAATTACGAATCGGACTTGACGTATTTATCGGATTATGCCAAGCAGTTTAATGTGCCATTTGTACATCGTACCACAAAGTTTGATGATTCGAGAGAAACAGGAAAATCAACCTGTTTTTTATGTTCGTGGCATCGCCGAAAAGCGCTTTTCGATGTGGCACACGACTTGGGTTGCAATAAAATTGCTTTGGGGCATCACCTCGATGATATTACAGAGACTTTGCTGCTAAACCTTTTTTATCAGGGTGCGTTTGCAACGATGCCTCCAAAATTGAAAATGGATAAATTCGACATGACTATTATTCGTCCGTTGGCGTTGATTTCAGAGAAAGAGATGAAGGAAATGGAACGCATTCGGGAGTATAAAAAACAGGTTAAAAATTGCCCGTTCGAAAAAGATTCGTCGCGACGCGATGCAAAAAATCTGATCACTGAGTTGGAAAAGTGGAATCCCGATGTTCGAAAAAGCATTTGGTCGGCAATGGAAAACATAAAGGAAGATTATTTGCCTAAAAAAGAAAAACTGAACTGATTCTTAAATTTCAAGGATTTAAAAAATATATGAAAATAGCTGCTACCATTCTGTTGTTGGTAACTTCGAATATCTTTATGACATTTGCCTGGTACGGACATTTAAAAATGAAAGAATTCAAATGGTTCGAATCGCTTCCTCTCGTTGTAGTTGTTTTGATAAGTTGGGGAATTGCTTTGTTCGAATACTTTTTTCAGGTTCCTGCAAACAGAATCGGTTTCCGAGAGAATGGAGGTCCTTTTACATTGCTTCAACTAAAAGTGATTCAGGAAGTGATAACGTTGGTCGTTTTTACTGCATTTTCGTTGTTTTTATTTAAAAATGAAACCTTTAGATGGAATCATTTGTTAGGATTTATATTTTTGATACTGGCAGTGTATTTTATTTTTAAAAAATGATTTTTCTTCTGTAAACTACCTTTTTGTGTCTGTATAAAGGCGGTTTTAATATTTTCTATCAATAATAATTTCGTTACATTTGCAAATAAACAATTGCTTATGAAAAATGTATTCGTGTTGTCGCTTATTTGTCTTATCTCATTTTTTATGATAACAAACCTTTATGCAGTAAGGGCAACGCCATATCCTATTGAGGTAACACAAAGTGATGGAACTACATTAACAATACGTTTGCAGGGAAATGAATTTTTTCATTATAAAACCACACTTGATGGATATTTGCTTGCTCCGGATAAAAATGGAATCTTAACTTATGCTTCTGTCGATAAAAACGGTGTTTTTACCAGTTCAAGCATAAAAGCAAGAAATATTGAAAAACGAACAGTTGCCGAGCGTAATTATCTCAGTAAAATACGGCCAAATATCGATTTGAGTAATGTGGTTACTTTGCAAAGGTCAATGAAATATTCAACTCAGCAAAAAACAGCTTCTTCTTCTCCTGAAAAAGTTTTTCCACTGAACGGAACACCAAAATCTTTAGTGATTCTTGTGAATTTCAAAGATCTGAGTTTTATTACTTCCAATCCTAAAACTGCATTTACTAACTTGTTAAATCAGGAGGGTTACAGCACAAATGGAGGGACTGGTTCTGCCCGCGATTTTTTTCATGATAACTCAATGGGAAACTTTAGTCCGGAATTTGATGTAGTTGGACCATATACTCTTCCGAATAATATGGCTTATTATGGTGAGAATGATGTTTCTGATAATGACACACTTCCTCAACAAATGGTGGTTGATGCATGTACTCTAGCAGCAGGTGCAGGAGTCGATTTTTCGCAGTACGACACTGATAATGATGGATTTGTAGATAATGTCTTTGTTTATTATGCCGGGCATAACGAAGCTGAAGGAGCCTCTGCAAACACAATTTGGCCACATCGTTGGACATTAAAAAACTACAATACAAAGTTTAATGGTAAAATTATTTATGATTATGCCTGTACATCAGAATTAAGTAATAAGACAGGAACAACCATGTGTGGTATTGGAACCTTTGTACATGAGTTTGGCCATGTGTTAGGGCTTCCCGATTATTATGCTACCGATGGAGGAGCACATCAAACTTTATCGTATTGGAGTACGATGGATGCGGGGCCTTATCTGAATGCCGGTCGAACCCCACCTTGTTATTCGGCGTACGATCGTTTCTTTTTGGGTTGGCTTACCCCGGATGAACTTAAAATTCCTGACGACTATATTTTAGAGAACTTGTCTGTGTCAAATAAAGCATATTTAATTACTGAAAAAGGCGATCATAATTTGAACGGTAAAAATCCATTGCCTAGAGAATTCTTTATGTTGGAAAACAGGCAGCAAACAGGTTGGGATAAATTCCTACCGGGACATGGAATGATAATTACACATATTTACTATAGTCCATCAGCTTGGATGAATAATATTGTAAATAACGATTTTTATGCAATGGGAGTGGATATTGTAGAAGCTGATGAAATTGCATCTGATTGGAGTTTGTCCGGAGATCCTTTCCCTGGAACAGCAGAGGTGAGTAGGTATGTGCCTATTTTGAGAGACGGAACAAATATAAAGAAACCTCTTTCAGAAATACAGGAACTAGATAATATAATTAAATTTAGATTTGGATTAAGAATTCAACTGTTGAATGATTTAGATGAATTTAATACTATTCAAGAGATACCTTCAGAACCTCAAAATCTGACTCTTTTAGCCACCGGCCTAACTACAAATTTAAAAATAAGTTTTAGTGTTGGTTTACACTTTGAGATGAAAAAGATAGCTGACCCAGAGACAGCATGGGGGAAAAGTATAACATTTGTGCCTGTTGATTCAAATATTGATACTACAATTATTCAAATCAGATATAACCCAACAGTTCCATCATATTCTAATACTCATAAAGAGTTGTTAATGTTTCAAGCAGGAATGGATTCTAACGAAATAGCGATTGTTGGTAAATCTACTCGACCGATAGACCCTCCTGCTGTTTACAATGCGGAAAATATTACTACAGGAAGTTTTGAGGCGAAATGGGGAACTGCTACCAATGCAAATGGTTACTATTTTACTGTTTACAGTATAGAAGATGGAACTTCTGAATTTAGCGAAGGATTTGATCAGAGAACGCAAGTGCCAATTGGTTGGATGGTAAAAACAGACAAATGGTCTGAATCGTCAGTATATAGTGGTAAGAGTATTCCTGCAGTTCAATTCAGTACTTCTACTGATACCATTATGACAGAAGAGTATGTATGCTCAGCGAGTAAATTGTCTTTTTATGTTCGTAGGCTAGATGGATTAAATAGTGTAATTTTTGTGGAAGCAAAAAATCAGGATGGTTGGACTAGGATTGACTCTATTTTGGTTGCTCCATCGTTAATAGGAATAAAATCTTATCCGCTCGATGTAAATTCCAATTATACGCGTTTTAGATTAACATATAAGAAAGTGATTGGTGATGTTATAATTGACGATATAGCTGTTGGATTTAATAAGAAAATAGAATTCATAAAGAAAGAAGTCTGGACAATATTTTTGTCTGATACACTAATGAATTTGAAGTCAGGTCATGAATATTTCTATAAAGTCAGAGGTAGCAGAAAAGATATTGGATCTGATCAATCAGTTTTGTTTGAAGAAATTTCGAATTCATCTGAAACGGTTTCTGTTTCTACTCTGGAAAACCGACAAGGAAATGTCTTCAGAGTTAAGAATGATGGTTCTGTGGAATTATTATTGCCAACGACTGATCTTGTTGTAAATGTGTACAATATTATCGGACAGAAAGTAAAAACGATATATCCTCAGTCAACAATTTTCAAGATAGAAGGACTTCCCAAAAAGCAGGTATACATTATTGTTGCCGGAGATCAACGGGCAAAAATCATGTTATTTTAACCTGCTTTTATTTCCCATTAGCTCTATTAAGTAACAGAAAATAATTATTGCCATATTCTTTGGAAATAATGCTTTGATAATAAGGATTGTAACTTGTAACTGAATTCTTGTAACTACTTATATAGGCTTATGGAAAGATTTTTGTACCTTTGCACTCCCAATCAAAAAATCAGGAATTATTTCGTAAAAACTCTTCATGTTATCAGTTGATGCTCTTACCGTCGAATTTGGCGGACAAACCCTATTTGCCGATATTTCTTTCGTAATTAATGAAAAAGACCGTATTGCCTTGATGGGTAAAAACGGAGCCGGAAAATCCACGCTGTTGAAAATTCTTGCCGGAGTTCGTGAGCCATCTCGCGGAGCTGTGTCGTACCCGAAAGGACTGAATGTTGCTTATCTGCCTCAGCACTTGTTGCTGGAAGATAACCGGACTGTTTTTGAAGAAACAGCAACTGCTTTTTCGGAAATAAACGAAATGGAACAGCAGATTGAAACGCTGAATCTGGAACTTACCACCAGGACCGATTACGAATCGGAAAGCTACATGGAGCTGATAGAGAAAGTTTCGGCATTGAGTGAGCAGTTTTACAGCATAGAGGAAATAAATTACGATGCTGATATTGAAAAAACATTGCTGGGATTGGGATTTTCGCGTGAGGATTTCGATCGTAAAACCTCCGAATTCAGTGGTGGTTGGCGTATGCGTATTGAACTCGCCAAATTGTTACTTCGCAAACCGGATGTATTGTTGCTCGATGAGCCAACCAACCACCTCGATATTGAATCCATTCAGTGGTTGGAAGATTTCCTTATTAATTCGGCAAAAGCGGTTGTCGTAATATCGCACGATAGAGCATTTGTGGACAATATTACTACCCGCACCATTGAAGTAACAATGGGTCGGATTTATGATTATAAGGCAAAATATTCTCATTATCTTGAATTGCGGAAAGAGCGTCGGGAGCAACAGCAAAAACAATATGATGAGCAGCAGAAAATGATTGCTGAGAATATGGAATTTATTGAACGCTTCAAAGGAACCTATTCTAAAACACTCCAAGTCCAATCGCGTGTAAAAATGCTTGAGAAACTTCAGATTCTTGAAGTGGATGAAGAAGATACATCGGCATTGCGATTGAAATTTCCACCATCGCCACGCTCAGGGAATTATCCTGTTGTGTCGGAAAGTGTAGGAAAAATGTACGGCGAAAAACGTATCTTTGCCAATGCGAACTTTATGATAGAACGCGGTGAAAAAGTAGCTTTCGTAGGGAAAAATGGTGAAGGGAAATCCACGCTTGTAAAAGCGATAATGAAGGAAATAGAGCACGAAGGAAAGCTCACGCTCGGGCATAACGTAAAAATCGGATATTTTGCACAAAATCAGGCTTCGTTGCTGGATGAGAATCTTACTGTTTTTCAAACAATTGACGATGTGGCTGTGGGTGATATCCGTACGAAGATAAAAGACCTGCTTGGAGCTTTTATGTTTGGCGGAGATAATTCGTTCAAGAAAGTGAAGGTGCTTT
The DNA here is from genome assembly GCA_003250325.1 of Paludibacter sp. Taxonomy (GTDB): domain Bacteria; phylum Bacteroidota; class Bacteroidia; order Bacteroidales; family Paludibacteraceae; genus Paludibacter. The sequence goes on along the minus strand of QKGU01000403.1, from coordinate 13,269 downwards.
CGGGTGGTGAGAGAACACGTTTAGCGATGATTAAATTATTGCTAGAACCGGTGAATTTGCTGATTCTCGATGAGCCAACTAATCATTTGGATATGAAAACAAAAGATATCCTAAAACAGGCATTGCTTGATTTTGATGGTACATTGATTGTGGTTTCGCACGACCGTGATTTTTTGGATGGTTTGGTCACTAAAGTTTATGAATTTGGAAATCAAAAAGTAGTAGAACATTTGGAAGATATTTACGGATTTCTTGCTAAAAAGAAACTGGAGAATCTGAGAGAAATAGAACGTAGGTAAATTGAAGTTTGAGCTATGTTCTTCCTGAAGCGATTTTTTTGTTAATCAAAAAATCGCTTCTTTTTTTTGTATATGGGTTGTTCATAAAATTATTTAAAACTTAGCCTACTGAATGGTGTAATATTCAATAATAATATGTATTTTTATTGTACGTAGATTTTTAATTATTATCTGTTCATTATTAAATCTTTAGAAAGTATGGGGGCAAAGAAAAATTTTGTATTGGATACGAATGTTATACTTCATGACTATAAGTGTATACACAACTTTGAGGAAAATGATATATACATTCCGATTGTAGTGCTTGAGGAACTCGATCATTTTAAAAAAGGTAACGAACAAATAAACTTTAATGCAAGGGAGTTTGCCCGGGAACTGGATCTTATTGCGAACGACAAACTATTTAAAAAAGGAGCTGAACTAGGCGAAGGTAAAGGCCGTTTATTCATTCTTACAGGAAGCGATTATCCTGATATGATAGCAAAATCCTTTGTTGAAAAAACGCCGGATCACCGAATACTTGCAGCTACATACAACTTGATTGAAGAGAAAAAGAAGAGCACTACGATTTTAGTAACAAAAGATATCAATCTTCGAATGAAAGCTCTTTCGATGGGAATTCAGGCCGAAGATTATATCAACGATAAGGTTACAGACTTTAATATTTTTGAAAAAAATTACGAGATTTATGATAACGTTCCACCGGAACTGATTGACCGCTTGTACAGTGGTGATGGAAGTATTCCGCTTGATGAACTGGAATTTTCAGCTGATATTGAACCACAGGAATGTTTTGTGCTGAAAAGTGTACGCTCGAGCGTACTGGCAAGATATAATCCGCAAACAGGAATGGTACGACGCGTTGAAAAAGAGAGATGTTTTGGTATTGAGCCGCGTAATGCTGAACAGGCTTTTGCTATGAATGTGTTGCTGGATGAAGATATTAAGCTGGTTGCTCTGACAGGAAAATCGGGAACCGGTAAAACTCTTTTGGCGCTGGCTGCGGCATTGCATAAAAACGAATCGTATAAACAAATTTTGTTGGCAAGACCCATTGTGGCTCTTGGAAATAAAGATTTAGGATTTCTTCCGGGCGACGAGAAACAAAAGGTGGAACCTTACATGCAGCCGTTGTTCGACAATCTGAATGTGATAAGACATAATTTTTCTTATCAGGGTAAGGAAATTCGATTGCTGGAAGAGATGCAAAAAAATAATCAACTGGTAATTGAAGCGTTGGCTTACATAAGAGGACGTAGTCTTAGCGAAACTTTCTTCATTGTTGATGAGGCTCAAAACCTTACTCCGCACGAAATTAAAACCATTATAACCCGTGCCGGAGAAGGAACAAAAATTGTATTTACGGGCGATATTCAGCAAATCGACTCTCCATATCTGGATATGTTTTCAAACGGATTGGTGTATATGATTGACCGTATGAAAGGACAAAGCATTTTTTCACATATCAATTTGGTAAAAGGTGAACGAAGTTATTTGTCCGAACTTGCCAGCGATTTATTGTAAAATTAACCTCATAATTTATAGAAGCCGTGCAATTGTACGGCTTCTATTGTTTTAGAATAAATTATAATATTTGTTGCTTCAAATTTCTTACCTTTGCAGCCTTAAATTTACCTTAAATAAAGAACAGAGAAAACACAATTCCTGAATTTTGCTTCGATGAACAAAAGCAAAATATTGACTGTTTTTTATACACGACTAACTCTTTTTTATGTCCAATCCCGCCATTGTAACGAACAAACTAGCAACCGAAAATATTGGGAAACTGATATGGAATTATTCTTTACCTGCCATCATTGGTACGGTTGTAATGTCATTGTACAATGTTGTCGACCGTGTTTTTATCGGTCAGGGAGTGGGAGCGTTGGCAATTTCGGGAATTGCGCTTACTTTTCCGTTTATGATTTTACTTATGGCTTTTGGTATGCTGATTGGAGCCGGATCGGCTTCGAGAATATCCATAACTTTAGGAGAAAATGATAAGGAAAAAGCAGAAAAGATACTGTCTAATGCTTTTACGCTCACTATTCTTATTTCCGGAACGGCAATCATTCTATCCTATATTTTTCTGAAAGATTTATTAGAACTATTCGGGGGTACGGAACAAACAGTAAAATATGCCGAAGATTACATGCGAATAATTATTCCGGGGGGTATTTTCTCCGCGCTGAACTTTGGGTTCAATAACATAATGCGTGCTGCGGGTTATCCCGGAAAAGCCATGTACACTATGGTGATATGTGCGGTTATAAATATTATTCTTGATCCGATTTTTATTTTTGTTTTTAATTGGGGAATTCAGGGAGCTGCTATCGCAACGAATATTTCCTATGTCGTTGGAACAGTGTGGGTTTTGTCTCATTTCTTTCTGAAAAGTTCAAACATTCGTTTTCACAGAAAAAATCTAAGGTTGGAAAAAGATATTGTGAAAGCCATTCTAAGTATTGGAATGTCGCCTTTCAGCATGCAGTTGGCTACCAGCTTGATTATTGTTTTGGTAAATACAACTTTGATACACTACGGTGGCGATTTGGCGATTGGTGCATTTGGAATCGTGAACAGCATAAATACGCTGGTTATCATGATTATCATTGGTTTGAATCAGGGAACTCAACCAATTGTAGGCTATAATTTCGGAGCACGCTTGTATGATAGAATGTTTAAAACGCTAAAGTATGCAGTGATTATTGCGACCGGAATGTCGACATTTGGATTTATTATCGGAACATTTTTTCCTACTTTAATGACTTCTATGTTTACTCACGATGAAGAGCTGAAGTCAATTGGAACAGAAGCTTTGCGCATTTCTGTTATAATGTTCCCGATTATTGGTTCGCAGATAGTTATTACCAATTTTTTTCAATCCATTGGGAAAGCAAAGATTTCTATATTCTTGAGTTTAACCCGCCAGTTTTTATTCCTAGTGCCGAGTTTGTTGCTTTTGCCTCCAATTTTTGGACTTACCGGAGCATGGTCGGCAATGCCGGTATCCGATGGATTGGCTTCTATCGTTTCATATATAACAATCTATTTATTTGTCCGTCGGTTTAATGCAAAATTGCGTCTGATTAAATCTGAGTGAGATAATTGGTTGTTTTGCCAGACTATCCTCTAGATATCTTCAAAGCATAAAAGTTTTGTCTATAAAAGCCTGAAAATTATCTTTGTATTGGTCGCCAATAGGGATGTAGGTCTTGTGGTCGAAGATTATTCGATTGCGTTCTATTTCGTTTACACGGTCGAGATTAACAATAAAAGAACGATGCACCCGCATAAATTTATCCTTAGGAAGTTGTTCTTCCATTGATTTCAGGCGAATCAACGTGGTAACAGGTTGGCTATTTGTCAAGTGAATTTGAATGTATTCATTCGCACTTTCGATATATTTTATATCGGAAAGCATGATGCGTACGAGTTTGTATTCCGATTTTACAAAAAGACAATCTTTTGTTGTTTGAATTGTTTCAGATTGTTTTTGATGTATTTCGAACCATGTTTTTGCCTTATTAACCGATTTCAGAAAAACTTCGAAACTGATAGGTTTCAGAATATAATCAACAGCATCTACTTTAAAACCTTCGATGGCAAATTCGCTGTAGGCGGTAGTAAAGATAATCTGGATTTTCTGTGTCAATGACTTTACGAAGTCCATGCCGTTCAAATCGGGCATGTTAATGTCTACAAACATCAGGTCGACTTCGTTATTTTCCAAATAATCCATTGCCTCATAGGCACTTTGACAAAGTCCCATATTTTCCAAAAACGGTACTTTATCAATGTAATTGCTTATTTGTTTCAATGCCAGAGGTTCGTCGTCAATAGCTAAACATTTTATTTTCATGTGGTCAGATTTAAATTGATAATGACTTTTCTTTCATACTTTCTTTCGAGATATAAACAGGAATGGAAAGTCTTACCTCAAATTCATGTTCATTCTCGTCTATTTCCAGCGTGTAGTCTTCGTTATAAAGCAAGGCAAGGCTTTTCTTTATGTTTGTCAAACCAATGCCGGAATATAGCTTGTTGCGTTCCTTGTTGGTTGAATGTTTACTGTTTTTTATGCTGCATTCCAGTCGATTTTCGTTTAAAGTCATCTGAAAGAAAACAAACGAGTCGGTTTGATAACTTACTCCATGCTTAAACGCATTTTCAATAAACGAAATGAAAAGCATTGGCGGAATCTGGATATTGGGAATAGTTTGAGGAACTTCTACCTTTATCTTTATTTTTTTTGAGAATCGCAGTTGCATTAAAGTGATGTAGCTGTCGATAAATTCAATTTCCTTTTTTAGACTTGTCTGGCCATGGGCTGTATCATACAATAAATATCGCATCAAGGTCGAAAGTCTTATGATGGCATCTTTGGCAATTTCAGTGTCAACATCCACCAAAGCATGAATGTTATTTAACGTATTCATAAAGAAATGCGGACTAACCTGATGGCGTAAAAGTGCTAGCTCTGTTTTAAGTTGTTCTTTCTCGATGTCTTTTCTGCGACCTTCTTCATTTAACCATTGTGATGTTATTTTGATAGTAGTACCTGCTCCTACAACAAGCAATGCTATAATTGCATTGTCGATAAAAATCATTACTATTGACTTTTGAACCGGTTGTGCTGGAGGTTTAAATCCCATTGGAGGTGGCATGTTTGAACCCAATTCCATTGGTGGCATTCCTGGTCCAAGTTCCATTGGTGGCATTGTAATTGGTTCTGAATCAGTAAGGAATATCCGGATGGAAATGGCGATAGATAGTATTGTAACTATTGACAATAACGAGAGCAAAATGTAGGTTGAATATTTTTTTTTGAAGAGAAATTTTGGTACAAGATAATAGGCATTAACTAAAAAAATAGCGAGAAAGGATGACATTTTTACCCATTCTACTGATGCTTTGCTCCAGTTTACAAGCTCAGCTTGTCGGTTTTGAAAAAATGGGATAGAGAAAATTCCCAACCAAATAACCAGATACACAATTAATTCGATATTTCGTAAATTGGGCGCTTTGCTGTCAATGTATTTCATCTTTCTTTCGATTGTTGTTTCGAATCATGTTTTTTTAGAAAGCTTAAATTTAGATAAAAAATAGGGAAGTATCTCTACTTCCTCTATTTTTTTTGTCGTAAGATCAGCTTTTTTGTTTCAAGAATTTATTCTTTATTGGTATAGATGTCCCAGGCGATCCAGTCTATTACAGCAGTTGAAAAACTAACCTTACGGAGTGATTTAAACAACGTGCGAATTGTTTCGAGTGAGTTTGCAGTTAGCAATTCGCTTATAGTTGTACTTGTTCCATCGTCGAAAGTGATTTTTAAATCTCTTTTGCAGTTAACTACAGAATTATCAGTCTCATCTGCTGTGCTTTCTACTTCTATAATTTCCACTTTTGCGTTGGTTTGTAAAACTCCACCAACATAAACTTTTGCACTATCCAGTGAACTTGGTCCCATTTTTCTTTCAACAGTTACATTGCCAATGGTGAATGAATATTCTTTTTCACGATGTCTTCTTGTTGTCTGATTTTTGATGGAAGTGTATGTTTCCTGATATAAAATGCCCGATTCATTTGAAATTGTATAGCTGCAAACAGCGGTATCACCTGTGTTGTAATCGCATTTAATCGAATAACCATCTGCGAAATCAAATTGTGAAGCGTATTTGTATCCGTTTTCAGTCGAGTTGGATGATTGAATTTGTAAATCTCCTGCATTCACATCATCAATGTTTATATTCGAAGCCATCTCGTAGTCCCAAGTGTAGGAATTCTTAAAATAATCCTGATACTTTGTTAGTGTTACAACAAAATTGTTGTTTAGGAGTGTATCTGCAGGGTTATAAGTGAGTAAAGTACGATAATTTTTTACTTTCGACTCAGGGAGTTTTACGATCATGAAATCGCTGTCTCCGGTTTTTGTAAAAAATTTCAAAATCGAAGTATTTCCTCTTTGATAAGGTGTAGCTTTATATTCGTAAACGCCTGCAATGTCGGAGAGTAATATACTGCTATAAGTTGAGTCAACATTCGATACAGACGATCTTCCCATGCTGGCTCCATCGCTTGAAGTAGAAGAGAGTGCTAAAACCTGATATCCTGAACTTGCAGAAATTTTCGTTAAAGCTGTATTTAAACTTTCAATGTTGTTATTAATCGAAGTTTTTAATGATTTTTGAGCTAAATCTTCATTTGATGTACAGCTCCACATGATACATCCAAAAAGGAACAAAGCTAAAGAGGCATTTTTTGTTTTCATAATCTTAAATATTAAATTAATACGTTAATGTTGCCAATGGCTGTTTTTGATTTATAACGCAAATATAATTTAGAATAATATGTTCCGGAAAGCAAAATCAGTAAAAAGACTGTTTTTTTAAGTGGAAAAAATGAGGCTTTAAGAATTTATCAGGAAAGCACAAACAAGATTTATTTTGAAGTATTTATTCGTCCCATAAATTTGGGGTAGAGGTCGTCTTTTATCCAGACTATATTGGGCTCGTTGGTGAGTATTTTCTCGTAGGTTTGCTTGGCTTCATTTATAGCTCCTGTTTTTTCGTACGAAAAGGCTATCATAGTGAGTAAATTTAAGTAAACCCAGTTTTGTTTGGTTTCTTTGTTTTTTTCGATAATGTTTGCGGCTTTCAAATAATAGTTTAGAGCTTTTTGTTTACTACCACCCAACAATCGCGGGGCATAAAATAAAATGTTTGCTTTGTCAATTAAGCCTTGTATGTTATTGGGGTCAAGTTGTAATGCTTTATTTATATATGCTTTACTTTCTGACTCCAGATAAATAACTTTTAGATTGTTGACTCCCACTTCAAATCCCAAAAATGCACCTTTAAATGAATGGGCAGTTGCATTCAATGGATTCGATTTAAGTACTTCGTTTATGAGTTTTTCTCCTTTTGTAATGTAAGTGTCAGCTTCAGCTTGTCTTTTCTGTCCTAACAAATATCCCACATAACCATAATAATAGGTTATTAGTTCCAATTTTTCCGTATTGGTCCGCACATAGTTCGATTTTTCAACTTCCTCAATCAACTTTTCCCATTTAGTCATGTTATGGCTAATAAATGACGAGTAGAAAGCTGCGTTGTAAGGTGAAACGGCTTTCGTATACGACAAAGAAGAGGTCAAAAGAGCAATAAGAAAAATAATCCGACTATTTCTATAATGTAAATCAAACATGTAATTAACTATTAATCAGTAGAAACATTCAGCTGTGATATTAAAATAAATAAGATGCTCATATTGTTCGTTTTTAGTGCAAAATACTGTATAACTAATTGTTTTTCTGTTAGTATTGTGATCTTTTATAAAAAATAAGAAGACATAATGAAGTAAATTTCATAAAAAAGTGAATGAATGAAAGTATGTCTGAAAAAAATAATTTATCTTTGAACAGAAAATAGCAGAATTCTTTAAACAAACAAAACGAAAATCTTATGAAAGCACAAGACGACGATTTATTGGTATACGATGAAGATGATGCGGTAAAGTTTATTCTCAAGTACATTCCGGCTGAATCGAAAGGCAAAATTACTGAAGAGTTGGTTGAATATGTATTGGATGTGGTTTATGAATATTACGACGAAAATGGCTTAATCGACGAAGATTCGACCGAAGAAGCCAGTATCGATGAAGAAGAAATGTTTAAATTCATTCTTAAATCGTCCAAAAAAGATAAAATGGAGTTGACGGAAGACGATATCCAACTTATTTTGGATGGTGAATTTGAATATGGAAAGACGCTTGGTATTTATACCGATCAGGAATAATAAAGAAATAAACTGAAAATTTGACTGCTCAGATTTTCAAAAATAAAGATTGAAAACACCAATGCAAATCTTATTGCTTGGTGTTTTTTCGTCGTGTTTTTTAGCGACTAATTATTGAACACTTTTATGTATTATATTTTCTATGGCTTTACTTGGCTAATCACCTGGTTGCCTCTACCTGTTTTATATATTCTGTCCGATATTATTTTTCCGGTAGTGTATTATATTGCCGGTTACCGAAAAAATGTTGTCCGCTTAAATCTTTCCAATTCTTTTCCGGATAAAAGTCCTAAAGAACTTAAATCAATCGAATTTAAATTCTATCGTTTCTTTTGTGATTTGTTCGTAGAATCGTTGTACGAAATGCATATCTCAAAAAGAGAAATGCTGAAAAGGATGAGTTTTAGTAATCCTGAAGTTGTTTTGGCAGAATATGAAAAAGGGAAAAGTTGTATGTTAATGACTTCTCATTATGGAAATTGGGAGTGGGCTTCGGCGTTTTCATTGCTATTACCTGCCGATAAACCAATGTATAGTGTGTATAAAAAGCTAAAAAACAGTAGGTTCGATGCGTTGATGTATGAGCTAAGAGAAAAAAATAAAAGTAAAAATATAGAAAAGAATGATCTGGTGAAAACATTGTTCCGCTTGAAGAAAGATGGGAAACTGGCAATGTTTGGTATGATTTCAGACCAATCGCCCGCAAGAAACGCAATTGATTATTGGACAACTTTTTTGAATCAGGATACGGCGGTGATAACCGGGACTGAAGTGCTGGCTCGAAAGTTTGACTATCCTGTGTTTTTTGGAAAAATAACGAGGCTTAAAAGGGGGTATTATAATTGTGAGTTTGTCCCGGTGTCACTTGAGCCTTCGAAAACCGAACAAAACGAAATTACGGAGAGATACGCCAGATTGTTGGAGAAAACAATAGAGGAGAATCCTTCATATTGGCTTTGGACTCATAGAAGATGGAAATACAAAAGATAACAACAAACGAATTAAGAAACGAAACTAAATGATTACAGCAGTTGTCATCTTGAATTGGAATGGAGAAAAGTATTTACAGCAATTTTTACCCATATTGCTTAAATATACTCAGAGACCAGATGTGGAAATTGTTGTGGCTGACAATGCCTCAACGGATAATTCTATGGAAATTCTTAAAAATAATTTTCCTACTGTCAGAACGATTTTATTTGATAAAAACTATGGTTTTGCCGGTGGCTACAACAAAGCTCTGGAGCAAATCGAAGCCGATTATTTTGTTTTGTTGAATTCAGATGTGGAAGTAACCGTGAATTGGATAGATCCACTCCTTGAGTTTATGGAAAACAATCAGGATGTGGCGGCAATTCAACCTAAAATTTTGTCGTATTTCAAAAGAAAGAGTTTTGAACATGCCGGAGCATCCGGTGGATTCATTGATAAATATGGTTTTCCTTTTTGCCGTGGACGAGTTTTTGGAACGACTGAAACAGATAAAGGGCAGTATGATGAAGTTAGTGATATTTTCTGGGCAACCGGAGCATGTATGATGGTGAGAGCGTCGCTGTTCAAAAAAGTGGGCGGTCTAGACGATGAGTTTTTTGCTCACATGGAGGAAATTGATCTTTGCTGGCGTTTCAAAAGCAGAGGATATCGAGTGTGCAGTGTTCCCCAAAGTGTTGTTTATCACATTGGTGGTGGAACATTAAATGCTGAAAACCCACATAAAACGTATCTGAATTTCAGGAATAATCTGTTGATGCTTTACAAAAATTTGCCGAATAATTTACTGGAGTCGACGTTGAGTTCCAAGATGATTTTTGATTATGTGGCTGCTTTGCAATTCTTTTTGACCGGAAAATTTAAGAATGCGCATAGTGTAATAAAAGCCCGAACCGATTTTTTTAAAATGAGGCCGGACTTTGAGGAGAAAAGGAATGAAAATCTTCTGTATGCTACAAAAGATTCTGTTCCTGAAATTTATCAACGAAGCGTTGTTTACGATTATTATTTCAGAAGAAAGAAAACATATACTTCACTGGGAATAGAACAAAAAAAACAGGATCGCTAACGATCCTGTTTTTTTTGTTTTATTTATCCGCATCTTGAATATCCGCAGCTGTTACATTTTAAACAACCTTCCTGATAAACCAGTGTTTTTTGCCCACATTCAGGACAAGGTTGCTCTTTTATCTGTGTGCCATCAGGAATGTATTTTTTCAGTGCACGTTCCACACCGACTTTCCATGTGTTAATGGATTCGTTGTCGAGTTGCAAACCTGAAACCAGTTTGATAACCTGATCGATCGGCATTCCGTAGCGCAATACTCCAGATATTAATTTTGCATAATTCCAGAACTCTTTGTCGAACTTGTGCGAAAGACCTTCTACGGTTGTTTTATAGCCTCTTTTGTTCATGAACTGGAAGTCGTAGCGTTTTAGTCCGTCTTCGTCAACTGTTTTGATGATTTTACCTTCGTTTACCGTTTTTGGAAGCAATATACCTTCTTCGTCATCGGCAAGACCAGTAAAGATTTCGTAAGGACGACCGTTGTACAATCCGACAAATGCAATCCATTTGTCTTTTGCATTTTGGAAACGCACTACGTCGCAATCGAGCACTTTAGGACGAATAACATGGTTCTCGTCGTAGCAGAAGCAATTTTCTTTTTTCTCTTCTTTCTTTTCTTCCTCTTTTTTACTGTCAACAGCAACAAGAACTCCTGCACGCGAACCATCACGATAAACGGTAACACCTTTACAGCCACAACGCCATGCTTCTTCGTATAAATGTCCTACCAGTTCTTCTGATACATCGGCAGGAAGATTTATTGTTACGCTGATAGAGTGGTCGACCCATTTCTGGATTCGTCCCTGCATTTGCACTTTTTTCAACCAATCCACATCATTCGCAGTAGCTTTATAATATGGAGATTCAGCTACAAGTTCGTCTACTTCTTCTTTTGTGTAATGTTTCGTGGTTGAACGATTGTTAGCTTCCATCCATGTTACGAATTTATGGTGGAATACAATGTATTCTTCCCATGAGTCGCCATTTTCGTCAACAAAATCCACACGAACATTTTTGTCGTTCGGGTTTACTTTGCGGCGGCGGGTATATACCGGCATGAAAACAGGTTCAATTCCTGAAGTCGTTTGTGTCATAATACTGGTTGTTCCGGTAGGAGCAATGGTAAGACAAGCGATGTTGCGTCGTCCGTATTTTACCATTTCTTTGTACATTTCCGGATCAGCTTCGCGCAAACGTTGGATATATGGATTTTTTTCTTCTCTTTTTGAATCGTAAACGGTGAAAGCACCGCGTTCCTTTGCCATATTTACCGACGAGCGATAAGCTGCTAAAGCAACCGCTTTGTGAACTTCTTCGGAGAAATTGGTAGCTTCGTCTGTTCCGTAGCGAAGTCCCATTGCAGCAAGCATATCACCCTCGGCTGTTGTTCCTACACCGGTTCTGCGACCTTGTGATGTTTTGGTTTTTATTTTCTCCCAAAGCTGGAATTCTGTGTTTTTGATCTCATTATCTTCCGGATCGGCTTCGATTTTGCTGATAATTAAATCGATTTTTTCCATTTCCAAATCGATAATGTCATCCATAATACGTTGAGCAAGGCCTACGTGTTTTTTGAACAACTCGAAATCGAACGATGCTTGTGGAGTAAACGGATTGTTGACATACGAATATAAATTGATAGCCAATAAACGACAGCTGTCGTACGGACACAATGGAATTTCACCGCATGGATTTGTAGATACGGTTTTATATCCTAAATCGGCATAGCAATCCGGAACTGATTCATTGATGATGGTGTCCCAGAAAAGTATACCCGGTTCAGCCGATTTCCATGCGTTGTGTACAATTTTCTTCCAAATTGCATTAGCATCAACTTCTTTCTGATGCCATGGATTCTTGGATTGAGTTGGATATTGTTGTACGTATGTTTTGTTGTCGATAGCTGCACGCATGAAATCATCGTCGATTTTTACAGAAATGTTGGCTCCCGTAACTTTACCCGATTCCATTTTTGCATCAATAAACGATTCTGAGTCCGGATGTTTAATGGATACGCTCAACATTAAAGCTCCACGACGACCGTCTTGTGCTACTTCGCGGGTTGAATTCGAATATCTTTCCATGAACGGAACGATTCCCGTTGATGTTAAAGCTGAGTTTTTCACAGGAGAACCTTTCGGGCGAATGTGAGATAAATCGTGACCAACACCTCCACGGCGTTTCATTAATTGTACCTGTTCTTCGTCAATTTTAATAATAGCTCCATAAGAGTCTGCCTCTCCATCGAAACCGATTACAAAGCAGTTTGAAAGTGATGCTACCTGATAATTGTTTCCAATTCCGGTCATCGGACTTCCCTGAGGAACAATGTATCTGAAATTACGGAATAATTCAAAAAGTTCATCTTCAGTCAGAGGGTTTGGGTACTTTACTTCAATTCTGGCAATTTCTTTTGCCAGACGGCGGTGCATGTCGTCAGGTGTTAATTCATATGTATTTCCGAACGAGTCCTTAAGGGCATACTTTGTTGCCCATACCTTTGTTGCTAAATCATCACCTTTGAAATACTCGAAAGTAGCTTGACGAATTTCTTCAGGAGTAAATTTTTTTGTTTCCACGATAAAATTTTTCTAATGTAATTTATACTAGCGTTATACGATTGTTTTTCATTGCCTCGAAATGTGACTACAATGTTATATAATTCTTGTCAAATTTCCAATATAAATATTTTGTTTTTGAACATAAAAATAAAAAGTTTTCCAAAATATTTTTTAATCAACTGATATTTAATTTTTTATAAAAAGTTAAAATGAAAAATATTTTCCAAAATATATTTTGATTGAAAATATGAATAATTATTTTTTGAAATAATTATTTCGAAATTTGAAGGTTTTTAAAGTAGGATAAGTGACAGAATGAAAGAACTTAATGGGTTATTTCACCATTTTTCACCTGAAATATTTGCGATTCTTTACCTAATTGTAGAAGAATAGAATCTAAATGTTCGCGGTTGGTGTCGGTAATAAATATTTGACCAAAAGTTTCACCGGAAACAAGTTCAATAATTTTTTTTACACGCTCGGAATCCAGTTTGTCAAATATATCATCGAGTAAGAGAAGAGGTGATAAGTTATGAGTTCGTTTTAAAAAATAG
>QKGU01000091.1 GCA_003250325.1 Paludibacter sp. | reverse complement strand
TTTCGGATATGTTTTCGATGCCATTTTATAGTTTCAGTACTTGCATTTAGTTTTACTGCAATTTCCTTTGTTTGCAGGCGGATACGTATAAGCGAACAGATGTGTTGTTCTTTAGGAGTCAATGCGGGACAAATGTTTTGCAGTGCCGCAATAAATTCGGCATCGGTATTTTTCTGCCATTGTGCTGTTTCCGTTTTTTCTGTATCGTAATGATATTGTTGACAAAGTTGATTTAGACTACGCATTTCAGCTCTACGTTCATCATCGTTTTTGAGATCCATAATTAAATCTATCTTTCTGTTCAGCTCATTTACAAATTGAGTATTTGTTTGCTGCATAACCGATAAATAATGAGTCCGTTTATTTTCTTCATCAAGTCTCATCCGTAAAATTTCTTTTTCTGCTTTTTGCAATTGCTGCTTATTCTGTTCATTTTCCGCAATAGCAGCATTAATGTGCTGAAATGTAATGTATACAACAATTGATATCCCAACGAAACTAAAAAGATTAACATGGTCTATATAGAAAGAACCTTGTTTATAATAGAAAAACCATGAGAGAAGAATATATAATACACTATTAATTATGCCAAGATTAATCACATGCTTTCCTTCAGCCATTGATCCCGCCAAAAGTATATACGTTATACACGTTCCTATTTTTGCAAAATACTCCAGTGTCTCCGATCTCGAATCAGCCGGATCTATAAAACCGGGCAAATAGAAACAAATAGTGAAAGCATAAATATAGATAAGAAACGATGTATTAGCTGGTACACGTTTGAAAACCGAAAGAAAAAAGAAAGGAAGTGAGACAATCAGCACAGGAAAATTAAAATAAATAACCCATACAGGGTGTTTATCATGCCAAAGCATGAGATCTAACAGAACCCCAACAATGCTAATGAGCAGTATGACAAATGACATATTACTGATTACTTGCTTAATATAAGCTGGTTGCGAATTCATGAGTAAAAATTTTTAACGAACAAAAATAGTGATTTTTTAGCATTCCCCACCCCAAAACCACCCCTATAAATTTTTAATAGACTGATAATTTAACGTTAATTTGTAATCGTTTTTTGATGGTAGTTAAAATTTATGTAACTGATTAATTATAAAATTTATGAAAAAGGTATTTATACTTTTAATTGGGTTGTTTGCTTTTGGATGGCAGGCGCAGGGAATGACCGGTAGCGGAACAGCTACTGATCCTTTTCTTATCTCAACCTATGAAGATTTGAAATTGATAAAAAACTCGATTTCGTCAGTTTATCGTATTGTGGCTGATATTGATGCTTCTGCATCAGTGCTGGATAATGACGGTGCTGGTTTCGAACCAATAGGAACTTTCAGTACAACTCCTTTTTCCGGCACGCTATCCGCCGGCGGGCACACTATCCGCAATTTAACTATAAATAGAAGCGGACAAGATTTTGTCGGATTGTTTGGATACCTTAATGGCAGTGCAACAGTTGATAGTCTTGCTTTAGTAGGTGTAAATATATCCGGTAAAAGTTATGTTGGAGCTTTGGCTGGTATTAGTGCTGCAAAAATCACAAATTGTTTTTCGTCTGGTTCGGTAACCGGAACCGGTCAATATATTGGCGGTTTAGTGGGCGACAACTATAGTTCAAGTTGTAGTATTGCTTACAGCTATTCTACATGCTCGGTGACAGGAGATTCATCGGTTGGTGGACTTGCAGGGTTCAATGTTAAAACTGTTTCGAATTGTTATGCCTCAGGGCCTGTTTCCGGGAATAGTTCTGTAGGTGGTTTGGTCGGGCAGCTTTATGGTTCGAGCAGTGTAGTTAATAGCTATTCCGTTGGATTGGTGACCGGAAATACAAATGTGGGTGGTTTAGTCGGAATTAATAATGGAACCGTAACCAATAGTTATTGGAACTGGGAAACAAGTGGTCAAACAACTTCCAAAGGAGGAACAAAAAAGAGTACTGATGAAATGAAACTTCAGTCAACCTATACGAACTGGGATTTCAGTACGATTTGGACTATGACAGAAAATCAGACGTATCCCGGTTTGCGTAAATTGAATAATATCCCGTTTGTTTTGGATGACGATTTTATCATTGATGTAAAATCCTTTGATTTATCCAATCTGCTCCTGAATGATTTCGATATTGAAACCGATGTAGCAGATCTGACCATGAAAATTCTTTCGTGCACAACGGGAAGTATTATCGGAAATACATTAGTCTTCCCCGAAGACTCTATCGCCGGAACAAAAAGCGTTATTGTTTATCGTTTAGGAGAGATATTGGCTACTGATACTCTTTGGGGAAATATAGCAACAGCAACCATTACCCTGAATTTGAAAGGAGGTGGTAGTCCGGATAATCCGTACCTAATCCACACATACGAAGAACTTAAAAAAATTGCATCTGTTTCTTTATCCGCACATTATCGTCTGGTAGCCGATATTGATGCTTCTGCATCGGCTACTGAAAACAGTGGATCCGGATTTCAACCAATTGGAAATTATAGTGGAACTCCATTTACAGGTAAATTAAATGGTAGTGGACATATTATAAGTCGTTTAAGTATAAAAAGAACCGAACAGAATTATATTGGCTTATTCGGATATTTGGGTAATGAAAGTGTGGTTGATAGTCTGGGTTTAATAAATGCAGATATCTCAGGTAAAGGATATGTTGGAGCTTTGGTTGGAATAAATGATGGAAATGTTTTCGGGTGTTTTTCAACGGGTGCAGTAGATGGTAGTGGCAATTATGTAGGTGGAATGTCCGGTAATAATAATGCAGGAAAGGTTGCTTTTTCTTATTCGGATTGCTCTGTCAGTGGAGCTTTATTAGTAGGTGGGCTGGTTGGTTATAACAACGACAGTATTTCCAACTGCTATGCTACCGGTACGGTTAATTGTACGTTTGATAAAATCGGAGGACTGATAGGATACAATGATGTTTTGGGTGTAGTTACCGATAGCTATTCCATCGGAACAATTAGTGGTGGTGTTCAACAGGGAGGATTAATTGGCAGTAATAATTCAGGTACTATAACCAATAGTTACTGGAATATCGAAACAAGTGGAATAGTTGTTTCAGCAGGTGGAACCGGATTAAACACAGCTCAAATGAAACTTCAGTCTAGTTTCGAAGATTGGGATTTTGATGAAAGTTGGGATATCGTCGATAATGTTTCCTATCCTTATTCCCGAAAAGTAAATAATGCATCTATTGCAGTTAACGATTCCTTGATATGTGGTTACAAATTCGATTTGCTAAGGTTGTTAGAAAATGATTTTGACGTTGAAACAGGAAAAGAAAAACTTGTTTTCAGGATACTGTCCCATTCAACAGGAAGTATCACCGATAGCACATTAATATTACCGGAGACGAATGAAGTAGGAATCGCCTGTACATTAGTTTACAGGATAGGTGAAGTTTTGGCAGGAGACACACTATGGGGAAATAAGGCAACTGCAGTACTTATACGTAATATAGAAGGTTTAGGAACAGAAGAAAATCCGTTTATTCTTAAAACGTATGAAGATTTGAGAAACATTGCCGACGTTTCATTATCTTCCGTTTATCGGATTGTCAATGATATAGATGCTTCTGCTTCTACAACGGATAATAATGGATCCGGGTTTGAACCTGTTGGTAATTATAATCCGTCGACTCCATTCACAGGTAAATTACATGGTGGTGGTCATATTATCAGTAATCTAACCATTAATCGGAGTGGGTTTAATTTTATTGGTATTTTCAGTTATTTGGGTGCTGGTAGTTTAGTAGATAGTCTTGGATTAACTAATGTATATGTCAGAGGTAAAGGCTACGTAGGGGCATTTGTAGGTATCAATGATGGAACTTTAATAAATTGTTATTCTATCGGATCGGTTATTGGTAGTTCAGATTATATTGGTGGTTTAGTCGGAGATAATTATACTTATGGGAATGTTACTTCCTGTTATTCGGAGTGTTCGGTAACTGGGAATTCTTCGGTTGGAGGTTTGGTTGGATATAACGGAAAGACTATTACCAAATCTCAGGCTTCCGGTAATGTAGCTGGTTATAAAAATGTTGGAGGTTTAACGGGTGTTAATCACTATGGATCCACAGTTTCCTACAGTTCTGCCACCGGTATAGTTACCGGTAAGAGTGGAGCCGAAAATATTGGAGGTTTGGTTGGCAATAATGAGAGCGCAACAATTTCTTATTGTTATGCAACCGGCAATGTTAATAATCCTGGAAGTATTATTGATAATGATGGTTTTGGCTTTAGTGTTGGTGGGCTTGCCGGATATAATGGAGGAAATATATCTAATTGTTATGCTATTGGTTCTGTAAATACAGGAGATTGTTACTATGTAGGTGGATTGATAGGGGAAAATAAAGATGGATCCGTAAATTATTGTTATTTTGCCGGAGGAATAAATAAGTCAAATAGTTCAGGGGGAGGAATATTTGGCGTTAGCTGGACTCCTGTTAATCCGACTAGTTTCTTTAATACAGCAGTAATTGGAGAAACGAGTTCAGAGATTGGTGCTAGTGGAAAAATAACTTCTGAAATGGTACTTCAAAGCACCTTTAGTGGTTGGAATTTCAATACAATATGGACAATAGACGAAGGAAAATCTTATCCTTATTTAAGGAATAATATTCCTGATTCTTTACCTACACCTCCTACACTAACCATTACAGGAACATTTACTGTAAGTGATAAAATTTATGATGAAACCGACTCTGCAACAATCATTTATAATGATATCAGTTTGAACGGAGTCATTGGAAATGATATTGTAGATTTGAATGTTGTGGCAACTTTTGCAGATGCTGAACTTGGTGAAAATAAAACGGTAAATTTAATTAAATCAACGATTTCGGGTGCAGATGCCGATAAATATATATTGTCGTTTATAGGGGTACCAACAACTACAGCGGGTATAAAAATAGGATTGAATATTAGTGGAACTTTCTCTGTAGAGGACAAAGTATATGATGGAACTGTTGATGCTACCATTCGTAATAATGATTTGCTGCTAATTGGAACAGTAGATGAAGATGTTGTTTTATTGAATGCTGTAGCTTCTTTTGATGATACTAATGCAGGAGAAGGGAAAAATGTACATTTGAAAAATTCCTCACTGACCGGCACAAATGCTGGAAAATATATGGTATTGTTTACAGATGCTCCTACTACAACAGCAACCATAGAAAAGGCAGATGTGTTAGCACCTGATGCTCCACAGCTTTCTGACAAGAGCACTTCAAGTATAATACTTGTTCTAAATGAGTTGCTTGAATTTAGTATCGATGGAGGTGCTAACTGGCAGGATAGTGTCAATTTTGTTGGTTTGTTGCCTGCTACAGCTTATAACATTTTTGCGAGAGTAAAAGAAACAGCCAACTACAAGGCTTCTCCCGCAAGTGAAGCTCTGCAGGTAACCACCAACATGAATGGAAGCGGGACGATGGAAGATCCTTATCTTATACCAACTTATACGGCATTGAAAATAGTAAAAGAAAATCTTTCTGCATACTATAAAGTTATTTGTGATATCGATGCTTCAGCCTCTAAAACAGAAAATGAAGAAGCCGGATTTGAACCGATAGGAAATGACGCATTTATGTCATTCAGCGGCAATTTTAACGGAGGGGGATATGTGATAAGTAATCTTTATATAAACAAAACCGAAGATAGTAATCCTACAGGTATGTTTGGGCGTGTTGATTTTGGTGCTGTAATTGATAGTGTTGGATTGCTTAATGCAACTATACAAGGAAGTAGTATGACCGGTGGGTTGGCGGGAATAAATTATGGTACCATATCTCACTCTTATGTTACCGGGGAAGTGAGTGGAACTTCTTATTCAACTGGAGGATTAGTAGGAATAAATTATAGTACAATATTAAAAGCATATTCTTCTGCTGTTGTACATGGAAATTTTTTTGCAGGCGGTTTAGTGGGCTGTAATGATGGAGGAAACATTTCAAATTGTTATGCTTGCGGATATGTAAGTAGTGAAAGCTCTACAAGCGCCGGTTTAGTAGGTGAACATCGGAATGGAAGTATTGTAAACTGCTATTCCATGTGTAAAGTAAATGAAGTTTCAGCACAAAACGGGCTGATTGCGTTAAGTTCCGGCACTGCTAGTAACAGTTACTGGGATATTCAAACAAGTGGACAATCAGCTTCTGCTGACGGTATTGGAAAAAGTACAATTGAAATGTTGTCACAATCCACATTTACTGATTGGGATTTTACATCTACCTGGACAATGGTCGAAAATAAAACTTATCCCGGATTACGTGGACTAAACAATGCACCTTTCGCCTTCAACGACGCACTATTGAGTGGAAAAACGTTTGCATTATCTAATTTATTGTTGAATGATTATGATATAGAAGCAGGAACTTCAAAACTAACATTGAAGGTTCTCAATTATTCAGCAGGAACACTTACGGATGATGCATTAATATTCCCTGAAGATACGGAAGATGGAACTATCGTTAACGTTGAATACCGTGTTGGTGAGGTTTTAGAAACTGATACTTTGTGGGGTAGTATTGCGAAAGCTACTATTACTTTTACAACACCAACTGCCATTTCGGATACGTACGAAGGGTTATTTCTGAATGTATATCCTAATCCGGTACGGGATATCCTGCATGTAGAAGTATCGGATAATAAATTACCATTAATAAAAATTTATAATCTGCAGGGAATCGCTGTAATGGAAAATAAAGGTGTTGAGATAAATATGTCAGATTTGCTGGAAGGCATTTATATTGTAGACGTGGATGGCACCAGAATTAGGGTAATAAAAAAACAATAAAAATTTTACTGGAATTTTCTGATAAAAAAGGTTGGGGTCTATGGGCTCCAACCTTTTTTTTAGGATTGAGAGTGTCATAAGTAGTCGAGCCTTAAAAAGCCCATTTTCGTATTATATTATTGTTGATTTGGTAAAACATAGCTTTTATCAAGTCAACAATTTGTATTTTAAATTCGAGCCAAAAAGATGATTTCCATTTATTCATCATCCTTTTGAAGTTA
>QKGU01000090.1 GCA_003250325.1 Paludibacter sp. | reverse complement strand
TATTAGCCATTTGGAATTAAATTGGGTAGTTGTGGAAGGTCGAAAGGCATACACTCAACGCAAAAAAGGTAAAAACAAAAGCCCCACAAATTTGCAAATGAGTTTATTTTGAGAGGGGGTAGGTTTTCAGTAAAACAAAAATAATAACCGCTAATAATTGATAGACAAATAAATAAAAATAAAAACCGACAAAATTCAAGTTTTGTCGGTCAGTAGTGATAATTTTTTATTGGAGTTCTATAGTTCGCTCGTTAATCTGAAGCATGTTGTTGGCGGCAATTTCCTTTGTTTGAATACTGTATATTACCCAACCGGTTGAACCGTCTATGCTGGAAGCTGTTCGGATATCATTAGTGGCTGGCGGAAAATCTTCACGTTTCATTAATGGGACATTCAATGTATCCTGCAACATTTTAACGTATTCAAAAGCAGCATCAGTTACCTGTTTCGAATCGGCAGTTTGCCACAGTCTAAGTACTGAGAAATCATCATCTTTTTCAATCTGACTAAGTTCAACCGTGAGAATTCCATCAAATGGTTTGTCACTAAAATAATTATTTGCGATTTTAATATCGGCATTCAATTCTTCTCCTAATTTACACTTTATACCATGAAAAGTATAGAATTGCTGAATTTCTTCAATGCCCGAACTTTCAAGTGCTTCTTTCGAAGAGTACATGGCAACAACCTGATCAATAAATTTATCGAAGTTCGGAATAGTTTTATATTCCACTTTCATTAATTCTCCGCTTTTTTTCATGAAATCACGCCCTTCTTCCCAGTTAATCACTTCCTGAAAAGTACCGTACTCATCTGTTTTAAATATTACAGCCAAATTATTCGCCATAGGAATCAATTTCTCCATTACCGGATTCCATGTTTCTTTAATCTCGAAATTTTTGTATAACCATTTAATGGTATAGCTATGTTGGGTGGAATCGATTATCTCTACATCCACATTGTACGAATAAAACTGCCGCTGGATGGTATCGGTGCCATTCTTTACCTGATAACTGGTTTCGGTAATTTTATAATTCTGCTTTTCCACTTTATTCCAATAACCAATAACCTGCACTGTTGAGTCTTCCATATTGATCTGAGCAAAAAGAGGAAGTGAAAGCACGAGAATACTAAACGCCAATAAGAGTTTCTTCATTTTATATATTTTAAAACTAGCAAGTACAATTTACTTTAGGACATATAAAAAAATAAGCAACTCAGAAACACAAACTGAATTACCTTAAATCTTTTGCTTCTTGTTTTATTTACAATTCAGAAGAAGCTTGTTTATCGATGTAAAACTCTGCGATACTCGAATTTGAATGGATAAACGCAGCAGGGAATGTATCAAATGTCGGTTCACGTTTAAGGATTTGCCGCAAAACATCTGCTTTACTTTCTCCTGTAATAAGAAAAATGACGTCAGCAGCCTGATTAATCGTTTTTCCAGTTAGTGTGATCCGTTTTTGCTTAGATACGGGGTGAATACCGATGGAAACAGTATATGAAGATTGTAAAAGCTCCATCTGATTTGGGAAAATAGAAGCTGTATGCCCATCATCTCCCATCCCCAACAAAATTATATCAAATTGAGGTAAATCATTTTTCTGTGGAAGTTCGTTTTTAAGAATTTTTCTATATCTCTCAGCTTCTTTTTCAGGATCATTTTCACCTTGCATTCTGAAAATATTTGCATCATGTATCGGTAAATGTTTTAAAAGGCTCTCATAAGTCATTCCGAAGTTACTCTCCGGATGTGTTGGAGGTACGCAACGTTCGTCAACCCAAAAAAGGCGAACAAAATGCCATGGAATTGATTCTGCATAATCGTTGGCCAAAATAGTAAAAAGAATCTTGGGAGTTGAACCTCCTGAAACTGCAATATTTAGCGGAAGAGATAATTTCTGATTCGCTTTTGCTTTAGCCAAAATAATTTCTGCCACCGCATGAGCCGTGTCATACGGAGTTTCGAAAACATGTAGATTTTCAGACATATTATTCGGTTTTAAATTTCTTAAAAGGAGCTCTCCATTTCAATTCCTTGTCTCCAAAAAGCAAATTGGACTCTTTTGGACCCCAGGTGTTACATTCGTAAAAGTACAATGGAATATCCGGATTATTTTCCCATGCATTCAAAATAGGGTCGACAAATTTCCAGCTCGCTTTGACGGCATCAGCACGGGCATAAAGTGTTGAGTCGCCAATCATACAATCGAGCAACAACCTTTCGTATGCTTCCGAGATTTTGTTTTGAGCCAAATCTGAATAGTGAAATGCCATGTTTACATTCTGAACTTTATAACCGGCACCTGGAATCTTCATTCCAAAATCGACTGCCACTCCGGCATCCGGACTAATTCGCAGAATAATCATATTGGTAGATTGAGCTACACAACGTTGCTTGAAAAGTAGATGAGGAGCAGGTTTCAAATGAATTACCACTTCGGTAACTCTATCCGGCAAATGTTTCCCTGTTCGGATATAAAATGGAACATCACCCCAGCGCCAATTATCAACAAAAATTTTCAATGCTACGAATGTCTCGGTTTTGGAGTTCGGTTTTACATCCTTTTCCTGACGATATCCTTTTTCTGTAACCTCATCCACATAAGTTTCAATATACTGTCCCCGAACTACATTTGCAGCTACTTCGTGAGGTTTAATCGGACGTAAAGATTGTAGGACTTTAACGCTTTCGTTACGAATCGATTCAGAATCAAAAATGGAAGGTGGTTCCATTGCCACTACCGCCAATACCTGCAAAAGGTGATTTTGAATCATATCACGCATTGCTCCCGATGTATCGTAATAACCACCACGATTACCGACTCCGATTTTTTCGGCAGCAGTAATTTCAACTCGATCGATATATTTCCTATTCCAGATAGGTTCGAAAAAACCATTGGAAAAACGGGTAACCATAATATTTTGCACCGTTTCTTTACCTAAATAATGGTCGATCCGGTAAATTTGATCTTCATTAAAACCGGCTCTTAACTTTGTATCCAGATCGATAGCTGTATCGTAGCTGTAACCAAACGGTTTTTCTATAATAATGCGCTTCCAACCATTTTCTTCGTTGTTGAGTCCGAATTTAATCATATGCCCCGCAACTACCTCATACAAGAATGGGGGGATAGAAAAATAATAAATGATATTCTGAGGAATATTTAATTTTGCAGAAAGAGCATCTATATATGTTTTCAGCGCTCCAAAATCTTCTTCAGTCTGGTTGTGAACTTTTTGGTAATAAATATGATTCAAAAAAGTTTTCAGCATTTCCGGATTTTGCTTTACCGCCTCAGCAGCAAATTCCTTCATATTTACATTTACTTCCTTGCGATTGGTTAATTCATCTTTTTCCTGACTTCCGGCACCTATTACAACAAAATTCTCAGGTAGTAAATTATCAATATAAAGCTGAAAAATAGCCGGCATCAATTTACGCTTTGCCAAATCCCCGTTCGAACCAAAAATAACCAAAATCTGATTCTCGATAGTCCCCTTTTTTTTCTTATTGTTTTCTTCCATTTGAAAATTATTCTTTCAGAATTTTTTATACACTGAATACGCTGTCTTTTTAAACAAATAAGCCGATAAATCGTTCAGTAGCTTTTTTAGATTTTAGAACCATTTCTTTCTTCTAAAAAACCACAGCATTCCTAAAGTGACCAAAACCATAACACCCCACATAATAAAATAGCCATAATACCAATGTAACTCAGGGATATTAATAAAATTTGTTCCATAAACTCCTACAATAAACGTGAGAGGAATAAATATAACCGAAAAAACAGTCAAAACCCGCATAATATCATTTAGCTTTGTACTCATGGTAGTATGGTAGATATTCAATAAATCATACAAAATTTCACGGTAGCTATCCGAAAGCTCAGAAGCCTCGTTGATATTATCCTGTAGTTCTTTAAAATGAACCCGATTTTCTTCATGCATAAATTCTGATTCCAGTTTAGCCAGATTCAGAATCATTTCTTTGGCTGGTTTTATATTTTTTCTCAGGAAATTAAGTTCACGTTTATAGAAGTTAATGCTATCTAATAAATCCTTATCAAGATCGTTTGTGGTTTTCTCTTCCAAGGTCTCAATCTTATCACCTAACTCTCCAATAATATAGATATAGTTATCCACAACGACATCCAAAAGAGCAAACATCAAATAATCAGTTCCTGATGTTCTTATTTTATTTCTATGTTTTCTAAGGCGTTCACGTACAGGATCAAAAACATCTCCTTCTTCCTCCTGAAAAGAAATAATTGCATTCTCCACAAGAATTAAGCTGAGATTTTCAATAGTTAATTGCTCATTATCTTCCTTGTTCTGAAGCATTTTTATGGTTACAAAAATACCATTTTCGAGTTCCTGAATTTTTGGACGAAGTGAAGGATTCATCACATCGGAAAGCACGTTTTGTTCTATTTGAAACAAATCGGCTATTTGTTCCATCAATCCTACATTGTGAAGCCCATCCACATTCAACCAACTGATTGTATCTGGACTTTTGTATTTTTTTATTTGGTCGAAAGACTGAATTTCAACTTCTCTTACATTATCCTTATCAAAATCAATTAGCTGAAGAGCTATTTTTTCTGTTTTCTTTTGCCCTCTAAAAACCAACGCATAAGGAGAAAGACCTATTTCTTCTTTTTTCTTTTTTGTAAACCTCGACATACTTTATTGATATTGGTTGACCACAAAGATATGATTTTTATTCACTTATAATATTAAGAAAAACATGTTTTTTACGAATCTTAGTCCTTCTATCAATTAAATCTCAAAATAAGATATTAATTTAAAGCATTTTATAAAAAAGTGAATCATTTAAGTTTCTTCTAACTTAAATGATTCACTCTTAAAATTATAGTCTTTTGTACTATATTAGTAATATGCCTAAATGAAATTACCAAATTCTGTATCCAAGTGTCAACGATAGTCCTTCGAAAACATCATTACTTGAAGAATTAGGAGAAGGAGGTTTAAAGCCATCCAAATAATCGGTGAACAAATATTCAAAATTTATTTCTGCTCCAATAAAAAAACCATTATTAAAATCATATTGATAGCCTGCTCCATAAGGAATGACAGGTGCAACTACAGATGGTTTATATGAATATAAAGCGTTATAGTTTTCATTTATGTGTAAATTAGACTTGGCGTACACAATTCCTGTACCTATAAATCCATAAAGAGTGTTTGGTTTAGCCCTTGCGTACCTACGCCCAAATACATATGAGTATTCTGCCTTAGTTGTAAACTGGTACATCGTTGATGTAAAATCATAATTACGAAAATAATTCCCATCATCTCCAGAAAAACGACAAAATCCAATATCTCCTTTAATCCTCCAAGTTCCGGGAAATTCATACCTGAAACCCAGCGAGATATTCCCCTGATCCCAAAACATAAATGGAGAAACCTGTGTATCAGTAAAAGCAAACGAAGGCCCCACAGACAATAGTATTGAACCCGAATTATCTACTCGTCTGCGAATCAATCCGTTCCGACGTTGCGCATCAACCTCTGAAAATATGAGCAAAACAACAAAAACGGATAAAATCAGCTTCTTCATTTAATCTTTATGGAACATTTTTTTGAATAACGAACACAAAAATACAAAAAAAAATAAAATTTTACAACAAACACATTCCTAAGTCGTGAAATATTTAAGTATATTTCAAGCTAATACCTAAAACTGCTCCCTCCCACAAACTCACGCAATAGAGATGTTGGTGGAATTTCCCGGTCATGAATAGGAACAAAGTAATTTAAAAATTTTAACAGGCGGTGAGTTTCGGTATATTCATCACAGTATTTAGGGACTTCTGCTAAAATCGGAGTTGCGTGTTTTTTTAACACAGCCAATTCAAATAATAATGCCGAATTAAACATTACATCTGCATTTTCCTGATACGGAAAAATCCATTTTTCTTCACCTCTTCGTACGCTTGCCCAGCGGCCAATAGTTTCGCGTGCCGAATAATTTCTGAAACGATAATCTCTGATTATTCTGCGTAATAAACGGGTGTCTGTTGTTGGTACCCAATTATGATGGTCAATCGAAATAGTTGTAAGAGCAGAAACATAAATTTTGAAAATTAATTCCTTTGGAATGCCCGGAGTCAATTCCGGATTCAACGCATGAATTCCTTCCATTATAAAAACACTATCTTCGGTCAGTTTCAGTTTTTCGCCCTTATAATAACGCTTTCCATCTTCGAAATCGAAAAATGGGACTTCTATTTCTTCGCCTTTAATCAGTTGTTGCAGGTGCTGATTAAACAGCGACAAATCCAATGCATGTAAATGTTCAAAATCCCAATCGCCATTTTCATCACGTGGTGTATTATCTCTATTCACAAAATAATTATCGAGCGAAAGTACAACCGGCTTCAATCCGCTAACCATCAACTGTACCGACAAACGTTTACTGAAAGTGGTTTTCCCTGAAGATGAAGGCCCGGAAATAAGTACAAAACGAACTTTTTGTTCCCGTTGTGAAATCATGTCGGCAATAGAAGCAACCTTTTTTTCGTGTAAAGCCTCTGAAACCTTAATCAGATTGAACGACTGATTGTTTTTGCAGGCAATATTAAACTCACCTACATTATTCAGGTTCATAATTTTGTTCCAACCCACATACTCTTTAAAGATGTCGAACATTTTTGGCAAAAGAACAACTTCTTCGAGGACTACAGGATCATCACGATCAGGAATGCAAAGCAGCAATCCATCATAATAAGTAATCAGATCGTAAAGATAGATGTAATCCGTAGAAGGCAGTAGAACGCCATTATAGTAATCAATAAAATCATCGATTCTGAAAAATCGGCTATACGGATTTCCCAATGTTTCGAACAAAGATGTTGATTAGAAAATAATTCCTTTACTTCAGAAGTTTGCTTCTCTTCAGATATGATTCGTTTCTTTTGAGAAATTATCAGATTTACCCTATCTTTTATCCTCTCTACCACGTCCTTTGTTAATGGCTCGTTCAGGTTATCCAACTTACAGTAATATCCATTCGAAATAGGATGTTCGATTCGCAAAATAACATCGGGATAAAGTTCTGAAATTGCTTTAGATAGCACCATAGACAAACTTCTGACATAAACCCTCATTCCCGATGGAGAACTCAAATCGATAAATTCTATATCTTTCGGGTTATAAATAAGAAAGTTCAGGTCTTCAACCTTGTAATTAACCCTCGCAGCAACCACCTGATATTTCAGATTAATTTTTAAATCCTTATATATTTCAATAAGAGAAGTTCCAAGTGGATAATCGTGGTATGATTTGGTATTCTTACAAAAAATGGTAACGTTTTTTTCCATATTAGTGCTAAAACAATAATAATAAATGTGTAAGTGGCTGTAAAAGTACATTAAAATTTTTAAATGTATTTATTTGAGCGTCTCTAAATTTTGAAGTACATTTGCAACAATTTTCTTAAATAAATATTTGATGGAATATTCTTTTTATGATTTACTAACGCTCATAGGCTCGTTAGGCTTATTTCTATACGGAATGAAAATAATGAGCGAAGGCTTACAAAAAGTAGCCGGGAGCAAGCTTCGGTCTGCATTGGCAGCAATGACTAAAAACCGTGTTTCGGGTGTACTTACCGGCTTATTCATCACTGCCCTGATTCAATCCTCATCGGCAACCACGGTTATGGTGGTTAGTTTTGTAAACGCAGGATTGCTGACATTATTGCAATCGATAACGGTAATTATGGG
>QKGU01000198.1 GCA_003250325.1 Paludibacter sp. | reverse complement strand
CGTAGTGGTATTTGTTGAATTTCAGTGAGTTTTATCGGGATGCTGTACAGAGCAACAGCAGCAGTTCCAAGTGGCGAAAGACTGATAATAAGTGTGTCAGCACTGCGCAGCAGGTTTGTGCCAATTAGCGTAAAAGTGGTGTATTTGCCAAAGTTGAGCAGAACTTTAATCTTGGCGGTAGTTGCTCTCCGCAGATGCGAAATCCCATCCCAGTCCAAAATAAGACAAATGCCCGACGCAATAGCATTTATTAAGATAATAGCCCATGCCAACTGTGTCAGTGTTAGTTTAACGTATAAGTAACTAATGACAAGAACGAGAAAGAACCCGCCGCTATTGATTGCTTTAATCAGGAATATCTTTCCAAAGCGTTGGTTGGCCTGCAAAATAACCAGTGCTGTATTATAGGGCAGGTTAATAAATGCCAGTATCGGATACCAAGTAAAAAATAAATCATATCCGGCCTGATGAATTGCTTCAGAAAAAAGAATTTTTGAAACAACCAATGCAATACAAATCAGAGCCGTGGCACTCAGCCCGATAATCCAGTTGGAACCGATGAGTTGTGCACTTTCGTCTTTACTTGCCCCGGAAAGATAGCGCACCATTGCGGTATTGGTTATTCCGAAACGAAACATCTCGATAAATGAACCAGCGGCAATGAAGATGACCCATTCACCAAAAACTTCGGGTGTGTAGCTTCTGGCGAGTAGCGCAAACCCTGCAAATCCAAAAAAAGCGATGGTCAGGTTTCCTGCAAGCGACAAAAAATTATCTTCTTTCACCAATTTCGTTACGGCATGTCTCATTATTCGTTCGGCTAAATTTGGTTTTGGGAAAGAAACTGCAACTGAACAAGCTTCTTTATTGCTTTTCTGAACTTGCTGCGTTTTTTCGGCAATTCTCCAAAAATTGCTTCAATGGCCTGCAATTCAACCCCATTGAGAACAAAAACACTCGGTTGCCCCGTGAATTTAGCCAACATTTCGGTCGCTGTTCGATCAGCATCGGTCCATATTCGATTTGCCCGGCAAACTAATACGTGCAAATCGATGCACGAAACTAATTCTGTGGGGTATTGGTTTGGAATGATTGAAGGAAATTCGACAATCACGTAATCCGGAAGGCTGGTGTTTGAGAGTTTTTCCTGTACTAATTCGTTGATACTGCCGTATCGGGACAAATCGGCAGTGTCAATCTCGAAATATTCATTTTCTGATAAATATGTATGTGGGGCAGCCAGGAAATCGCTGGAATGATCGATGCGATTGTCCGGGTATCCCAAAAGTTTCCTCAGAATAGACGCTTTGGGCATTTTAGGCCTGTTCAAATTATCGCTTGGTGAATGAGATGTGAAATTTATAAAAACTACTCGTTTGCCCATGTCCCTTAAATGAAGGGCAACATTTCCTGCAACCACGGTTTTCCCTTCTTTGTCCTGATTGCTGTAGAATAGCAGCGTTTTAACATCTCCCGAGTGCTTTTTCTCTTTAAACGAGAGCTCAACGTTTTGGAGCAACAGGTCGAGTAGTCTGCTGGTAATTTGGTTGAATGGAATTTTGGTCGTTGCAAAGACAATTTTGGGGATAACACCAACAGAATGCATGTCTAATACTTTGCTCGCATGTGCCTGATTTTTCAATGTATCATCAAAGTATTCGGCAAATAAAATAGATGACAATAAATAGGACTCTGAGCGGTCGGCACGACCCAGCGATGAGTCGGTGTTGAACGACACCCGCCGGGTGAGTTGCTATGTACTTAGCGACTGATTTATGGTTTTTGAGTTAGATTAAATGATATAACGTTCATTGACGTATGG
>QKGU01000062.1 GCA_003250325.1 Paludibacter sp. | reverse complement strand
ATTAACCCCAAGGTGTTAGTTGATGTAAATGTTGATGTAAAGCATATTGTCGGAAATAATTCTGAATTTGAACGTAATAAATATTTAACTATACACTCCGACCAGAGTGAAAGTGAGTGGGGGAATGTTGGAGGTTCGATAAATAAAATATCAAATTATCGCGATAATTTTTTAAATGGTTATGATGCATATATGGGTCGTAATACAGGCCCAATAACATACACATTGAATAACCAAATTACTCAGGATACAAGTAGGCCAGGTTTTGGTTCACCAACATCAATAACAACTGTTGGGAATAGCACAAAAAACTCATATAGTACAGCTACTGCATGGCATCCTTATGAGAAACGAAATGAGTTGGTAATCTGTACGCAACAATTTCCATTTTGGCCTGATGGTCAAAAAACAAATTTAGGTTGGTCATTTTCACAAACCGATACTGAAAGTGAACCGTTTGGTACTGCATCAGGTGAGTTTTACGGTCGTTATATTCAGGCAACTTTTGGTATGGGAACGACAACTGGGCAACCAAAACCTAAATGGGTGGAGGTGATTAATGAACCTGATTGGCCACTTTATGACTGGGTTACAACCGGTCATTCAAAACAAACTTTTGATAAGATTTCAAGATTTCATAGTACAGTTGCTAAACAGGTAAAGCTATACAATCCGGGAATTAAAGTAGGAGGTTATGTTGCTGCATTCCCCAATTTTGAAGTGAATGATGCTAATAATCAAACCACAATTCCTGATTTTGACCGTTGGGAAAAACGCGATAAAACTTTTATTGATGTTGCGGGAGCAGATATGGATTTTATAAGTATTCACCTTTATGATTTTCCTTGTTGGAACAACCGACAACAATACCGCAAGGGTTCGAATGTTGAAGCCACTTTGGATATGTTGGAACAATATACTTATATGAAATTCGGTGCCCCAAAACCAATAGTTATTTCTGAATTTGGTGCCTCCTCTCATCAAGCTACAAAAACATGGTCACCTTACCGTGATTGGTTACATATTAAATCTGCGAATTCTTTGATGATGCAATTTATGCAACGTCCATCGATTATTGAAAAGACTATTAACTTTACAATGCTGAAATGGAGCTGGGAAGCAAGTACGGCAAGTACTTACCAACACCGCCTATTCAGAAAAGAAAATGAACCAGCTAGTTATACCGGTGATTGGGTTTATACCGACCAAATTAAATTTTTTGAACTTTGGAAAAATGTAAAAGGAACAAGAGTTGATACACGTTCGAATTGTATTGATATTCTGACAGATAGTTATATTGATGGTGAAAAAGTG
This sequence comes from Paludibacter sp., assembly GCA_003250325.1. Classification (GTDB taxonomy): domain Bacteria; phylum Bacteroidota; class Bacteroidia; order Bacteroidales; family Paludibacteraceae; genus Paludibacter. The sequence continues at coordinate 517 of QKGU01000062.1, read as the reverse complement.
TATGTTGCTATAAATAATTTAAATCTTAATCAAACCTATAGTATTCAATCCAGTTTATTAGGCACTACCAAAACGATTTCGCAACTTAAAGTAAAAAAATTATATTTAAACAATAATTTGATTACTTATGGTTATGCTACTCCTGTACTCGAAGAAGAAATCTACGATTCGAATCAAATACCTACAAGTTTCAATTTGGCACCAGAGGGAACTATGATTTTAGAATATTCCTACTCCGAGAATATCGATATAAATCAAACGGAAATTGAAAATAAATATTACACCACAACTTACAAACAAGCCATTAATGCAAATCAGGAGGTTTCTTTCTTGTTTAATAATATTGATAAATCAGCCACATTTGGAGAAGCAGTTTTAAGATTAGGCGTAGGTCGTGCATTTGGATTATCACTACAGCCTGTTGTCTCAATAAATGGAACGCATGTACCGGTGAATGCTAAAAGTTATCGTGGCGACGATCAATACCTGAATGGTGCAGGACGATTTTCTTTCTTTG